>PLNZ01000200.1:384-16473 GCA_003142915.1 Ignavibacteriales bacterium
CCGCTTCAGGTTGCTGAGCAAGTAAGAGTAAACTGCGATAATATTGATGCATTAAACCCAACTTATGCTTACCAGATTGGTAAAGGAAGATTAGATGCTTACAATGCTCTTGCCGATTCAAATTCTGAATCTGTCAGAGCTGTTAATATGCAATTTTCAGATGCTCCTCGGGGTGGTAATGGGAACGGGATATTGGAGCCGGGAGAGACTATTACTGTCGGAGTAAAATTCGTCAACTATTTAAGGCCAATTCAGAATCTTACTGTCACTCTTGTCAGTATGAATTCTTTCGCGACAGTTAATAAAGCTTCCTTTAGTAAAAGCAGTGTAGGTACTTTAGATTCATTAGACAACTATAGTTCCCAATTTTCGTTTACACTTGCTAACTCAATTCCTTTAGATACCTCTGTCCAATTCAGATTAGAATACAGCGATGGCAGTTACTTGGATTTTCAATTATTTAATGTTCCTGTTAACCCGTCATATTATACTCAATCAGGTAATAACGTTTCTCTTACGATAACAAGCAAGGGAGATCTTGCTTTTAATGATTATCCGAATAACACAGAAGGCAATGGATTTCAATATAAAAACGGGAACAACTTACTTTTTGAAGGCGCTTTAATGTTTGGTACATCGGCAAATACTATAGAAGATGCTGCCAGAGATTCCGTCGATGGAAATGCCCAGGATAATTCATTCGCTATTGTTCAACAGTTTAAGTTGCAAACGTCACAAGATTTATCTTACCAGCACGGCATTACTGTCTTTAACGATATTAATTCTCCACATAAATTGGGAATTACTACACGATTAGATTCTTACACTTTTACTTCATCTCCCGATAATAATTATATAATTCTTAGTTATAGTTTTGTTAATAATTCAAAAGTGAATATTTCAAACTTTTATGCCGGGCTCTATTTTGATTGGGATTTGGTTGACGGCAACGGTGATTCAACGGCATGGGATACACAGGGTAATTTGGGGTATACTAAGCACACGACGGAACCTTTTGATACTTTAGTTGCTACCGCTTTAATATCGTCTACCAATTATAGCTATTGGGCTATTCTTAATGATGGTTCCGACGGATATTTTGGTGTATATAATGGATTTACCCCCTCAGAAAAATGGCAGGCATTATCCAGCGGCATTGGAAAATCCAAAGCCGGAGTCGGTGATATATCTGAAGTTACATCCGGCGGACCGTTTACAATTCAGACAGGAGATACTTTAAAAGTTGCTTTTGCTGTTGCGGCGGGAAATAGCCTTAGTGATCTGCGAACCGCAATTGCCAGTGCAAGAACTAAATATCCGCAGATTCTGACTAATTTAAACAGTAAAAATAATACCATTCCTGTTTCTTATAACCTGGCACAAAATTATCCCAATCCGTTTAACCCATCAACAACCATAAATTATTCGCTTTCTATATCAGGGCTAGTTACAATAAAAGTTTATGATATTTTGGGAAAAGAAATAGCAACTTTAGTTAATGAAGAAAAATCTGCGGGTAATTATTCCGTACAATTTTCCGACTATGGCGGATACGCTTCAGGCATATATTTCTACCAAATAAGGTCAGGCAGCTATATAGCCGCTAAGAAGATGGTCCTTCTAAAATAATGACATTTGTCATAATGGGAAGTAACATATATATGCAAATTCTCTTTAATGTGAGTTATATTGAGTAATATCTGAATAATTTCGTAAATTTCCTTGTAAAACAGTTATTTCTTATATTTGGGCAAAAAATAAACTATATAACTGACCGGGTTACAATAAAAATTCGTAAATATTTATTTAGATCATAAAAGTATTATGAATATTATACAAAATATTTACTAATCATAAATCAATAAAAACATACTTAAATTGAATAATACAAACGAAGCAGTAGCAAGATTTTTCGCTGGAATTGAAAATACTTTTATATGGTCGTTAAAAAAAGTTGATGACGATGAGATAATTTACTATTCTGAAAATGTGGTTGAGGTAACAGGTTATACAGGTGAAGAAATTAAGAATTTTTCGGGTAGAGGTTTAGCGATAGTTGTTGAAGAAGATTTTCAAAAAGTAAAAAAAGCTTTTGTTGATTTTGCGAATAATCCTTCAAAATATTTTATAAAATTGGTTTATAGAATTTCCAGGAAAAATAAAGAAGTAGCCTGGATACAGGAAAGTGTTGCAGTTGAAAGGGACAAAGAAGGGAAAATCGAAGAATATTTCGGGCTTGTTGCAGATATTACCGACCTTAAAAAGGAAGAAATTTCTACAAACTATTCACTGGAAAATTATAAACAACTTAATTCCTCCAAAGATGGACTCATTTCAATGCTCTCACATGATCTTCGAGCTCCTTTTACGAGCATTCTGGGCTTCTCGGAAATTTTAATAAATGAGCCTAACTTATCCTATGATGAAAGAATTGAGTATCTAAATTATATTAATGATTCATCGCAAAATCAATTGCAGTTGATAAATTACTTGCTTGATTGGTCACGCCTGCAAACCGGCAAAATCCGAATTGAGCCGCAGAGGCTTCATGCACAAACTATCGTATTTAATTGTGTTTCTTCACTTACGGGAAATGCTATCAGGAAGAATCTTGAAATAAAAGTTCATATAAAAGATTTCCTTTATATTCAAGCCGATGAACGCCTGCTTACTCAGGTTATTACAAACATCATAAGTAATGCAATAAAATTTTCACCGGAAGGAAAAACTATTGAGATTTCTGCAGATACTTTTAATGAGAAATTTGTTGAATTTATTATAAAGGATGAGGGTATCGGCATTTCCGACGTCAATAAAAGCAAATTATTTAAAATAGAAAAAATGTTTTCTACAGAAGGGACAAAAGGTGAGAAGGGTACCGGATTGGGCCTCTCTCTTGTAAAAGAAATAATAGAAAAACATAGCGGGAATATTTGGTTCTACTCTGAATTAGGCAAAGGCAGCGAGTTCCATTTTACAATTCCCTCTTCACCGAATACTATTTTGCTGGTTGAAAATAATTATGCTGAGAAAGAATTATACGAAACGGTTTTGAAAGAGAATTTCCCTTCATTCCAGGTAATCGGCGTTAAAAACGGTTATGAAGCGTTGAGCCATTTATTATCACAACTACCATCTTTAATAATTACTGATTATGAATTACCACTAATGAACGGAATTCAATTTATCCAATCGGTAAGAAAAGAAGATAAAGGGAGCAGGATTCCTATTATTGCTTTGGTACCTGAATTATCTGAAGATTTAAGACATCAATATCAGATTTTAGGAGTTGATACGGTTCTTCAAAAACCTATTGATAGTACGCTTTTTAGCGAGAAAATTCAACGGCTTCTTGAATATCAATAAAGGTATGAGAGATTGACATTATATCCTGATTATTTTTTATACCTAATATATCTAAACATTACAAATCCTTTCAAATTATTTTATCGGTAATTATATTTAATAAGAATTATTAGGAGGTACTTTGAATATTGCAATAGTTGGAACCGGATATGTAGGCTTAGTTACCGGGACATGTTTTGCTGAAACAGGCAACGAAGTAATTTGCGTTGATATCGATAAGAGAAAAATAGAAAAAATCAAAAACGGTATTGTCCCGATTTACGAACCCGGATTGGAAGTTTTGATTGAGAGAAACATTAAAGTTGGCAGATTAAAGTTTACAACAGATATCAATGAGGCTGCAAGAAAGTCAGGAATTATTTTCCTTTGCTTACCAACTCCGCAAGATGGTGACGGCAGCGCGGATTTGAAATATATCCTAAGTGTGGCTGATGAACTTGGAAAATTATTTAAAGCCGAGCCGAATATAGGCTATAAAATCCTTGTAGATAAAAGTACAGTTCCCGTTGGGACTAGTGATAAAGTCCGCGCAGCCGTTAAGAAACATGCTCCTGATTTTGAATTTGACGTGGCTTCAAATCCCGAGTTTTTAAGAGAGGGAATGGCTGTAGATGATTTTATGAAACCCGAACGTGTGGTTATAGGAACGAGTAATGAAAAGACAAAGGAATTACTTATCCTTTTATATGAACCTTTCATTCGATCCGGCAACCCGATTTATTTTATGGACGAGCGCTCCGCAGAGGTTACCAAGTATGCCGCTAATTCATTTTTGGCTGTAAAAATTTCCTTCATGAATGAGATTGCAAATTTGTGCGAATTGGTTGGCGCTGATGTTGATAAAGTAAGGACTGGAATTGGCTCCGATTCCAGGATAGGTAAACGCTTTCTGTTCCCCGGTATTGGTTACGGCGGTTCATGTTTTCCGAAAGATGTAATGGCTCTTGTTAATACTGCAAATGAAAATAATTATGACTTTAAGATTCTTAAATCTGTAATCGAGGTCAATTCGAATCAGGCGGCATTATTCATAGCAAAAATTGTAAGCTATTTTAATGGCAATATTAAAAATAAGCATTTTGCTGTCTGGGGATTAGCATTTAAACCAAACACAGATGATATGAGGGAAGCGCCGTCGATAAAAATTATAAATGGCCTCCTAAATAAAGGGGCAATTATATCAGCCTATGATCCGGAAGCTAAGGAAACAACAAAAGCTATTCTTGATGATAAAATTGAATATGCTTCAAGTTCATACCAGGCATTAGATAAGGCGGATGCATTAATTATTGTAACCGAGTGGAATGAATTCAGGACACCGGATTTCAATAAAATAAGATCTTTGTTAAAAGAGCCGGTTATTTTTGACGGTCGTAATCTTTATGACCCTGATAAAATGAAAGAAAATAATTTCATTTATTACTCTATTGGAAGAATCTTTGTAAAATAGTGTCTTTTGAATATTTGCGGTTTAATTTCATAGTCAAAAAAATATCATGTTTTATGAAGTTGAAAAATGCCCATGTTTTTAAAACCGGTGATAATTAAAAAATATCTTTATAACCTTGAAATAAAATGATTAATCAAAAAGAATTAAATTTAATTGAAAGAGGGGAAAAGATAGATCATTTCCTTTTAGTGAGAAAATGTGAAATCAAATTAACGAAAGTTAACAAACAATATCTATTCCTTGAACTGGGCGATAAAAGTCTTACTTTGAGTGCAAATATCTGGGAAAATATTGAATCATTTTATAAGTCTATAATTCCCGGAGAGGTAGTTAAAATTATCGGAAGTATGGATGAATATCAGGGAACTCCTCAAATTAAAGTTGTTTCAATATCCAAAACAAAACCTTCAAGCGGAGTTTCGCCTGAAGATTTCCTGCCAAAATCCAAAAGAGATTTTATTGAAATGGAAAAAGAATTCTTTTCAAGGATAGAAAAAATTTCCAATGCTTATCTAAAACAACTGATGAATCAAATATTTAATGAAGAAAACTTTAAAAAATATTCTAAGGTCCCGGCAGGCAAAGCCTGGCATCATTCATATATGCATGGTCTTCTTGAACACACTCTGGAGGTAATTAAAATTTGTGATTTAATGTGTGACATTCATGCTGAAATTGATAGAAATCTGCTTATATGCGGCGCAATGATGCACGATTTCGGCAAGATCGAAGAGCTTAGCTTTGACGGTATTTTTGATTATACAGATAAAGGGAAATTACTCGGACATATAGTAATTTCTGCTATGTATGTCAATGAAGAATCTAAAAAAATACCCGGTTTCCCGGATGAATTGAAGAATTGTTTGTTGCACGTAATTTTAAGTCATCAGGGGAAATTAGAGTATGCCTCACCGGTGGTTCCTAAAACTCTTGAAGCAATTACTTTATTTCACGCAGATGAATTGAGCGCAAAAGTTAACGCATATAAAAGCGCTCTATCATTAGGAACAAGTTCTGATAATAAGTGGACTAAATTTATATCGCTTGCTGCTACGGACCTTTTTAGTCATGGTTTGTTTGCGAGAGATAATCCCGGGACAAAAACTTTATTTGATTAATTACTTAGAGAGAATCCAAATGAAAATTCAAAAGTATTTCTTCGTTTTTGCAGTAGCGGTAATTTCATTATGTTTTTATAACGTTATTTATTGTCAATCATTGGATGAGCTTTTAAAAAAGGGGGATAGTTATCTCGATATTGATTTTAATAATCAGAAAGCTCTCGAAACATTTCTAAGTGCTGATAAACAGTTTCCGAATAATTGGGAAGTATGTTGGCGTTTAAGCCATACTTATGTCTATATAGCTGAAAAAATGCCGGATAATACAAGCGACCAGAAAGACGCTCAATTGGCGGTCTATCAGAAAGCTTATGATTATGCAAATAATGCCGTTAAACTTGCACCGGATAAATCAATTACATATGTGAGAAGAGCAGTAGCCAATGGAAGAATTGCCCTTTTTAAAGGAGTTTTTTCTGTTGCCGGAGTTGTAAATGCCGTAAAGACTGATTGCGAAAAGGCAATCAGTCTGGGTAACGGAGGTAATTATACTCAAGGTCTTGCACATTATGTGATAGCAAGAACAAACGATAAGGTTAGTGAAAAATGGGCGCCGGCAAGAGCCGTTATTGGCTTGGGATGGGCAAATATGGATAATGCAATTAACGAATATAATATCGCTATAAAATTATACCCAAATTTTAGAATGTTTTATCTTGATTTTGCTAAAGCTTATATAAAAGAAGATAATTATGCTATAGCGAAAGAGATGTTAAGAAAAGTTCTTGAAAGTCCCAAACGGGAAGAGAATGATGATGACCAGTTGGCTGAAGCCAAAAATTTGTTGGAGCAAATTAAAAATAAATAAATTTAAATGAGCAGATAATTGAAAATTTCAGATGAAACAATTGATAGAGTTAAATCTGCCGGGTCCGTCGTGTTTTTTTCCGGTGCAGGAATATCGGCCGAAAGCGGAATCCCTATTTTTAGAGGGAAAGATGGTATTTGGAACAAACTTAAACCGGAGGAATTAGCCAACTTTGATGCATTCCTGCGCAACCCCCAAATGGTATGGGAATGGTATGAACATAGAAAAAAAATTATATTGGAATCAAAACCAAACTCGGCACATTTAGCTATTGCAGAAATGCAGAATTTTATATCTAATGTTATTGTTATTACTCAAAATATTGATAACCTTCATAAAAGAGCCGGCAGTAAGATTGTGTATGAACTACATGGAAACATTGAAAGAAATTATTGTATAAAATGTCATACTATGTACAACCGTGAAATTGAATTTATTGATGGTATTCCAAAATGTAAGTGCGGTGGATTAATCCGTCCCGATATAGTGTGGTTTGGTGAATTTTTACCGCAAGATCAATTTAATGCGTCCGAAAAAGCATCAGGGGAATGCGATGTGTTTTTTATTATCGGAACTTCTGCTGTTGTTTATCCTGCCGCTTCATTAATTTATACTGCAAAAGCCGGTAAAGCATATCTTATTGAAGTAAATATTGAAAGTACAGAAATATCGCATATTGTTAATGAATCTTATTTCGGGCAGGCAGGTGAAGTACTTCCGGAGATATTGGAAAAGATAAAAAATTAATTGATTTGTGATTGAAATGGATTGTCTTTAGTTAATTTTCGGTTTTGCCCGCTGTGTTACCCAGTCCTAATAGTTTACACACCCTTTGGAATTCAATTTGTTCATCTTCATTCAATATGTAAATCTCATTAATGAGCGCTGATAATATTTCCGGAAATAATTTTTCAATTAAATTATTTCCTCGCTT
This sequence comes from Ignavibacteriales bacterium, assembly GCA_003142915.1. Taxonomy (GTDB): domain Bacteria; phylum Bacteroidota; class Ignavibacteria; order Ignavibacteriales; family Ignavibacteriaceae; genus FEN-1297. Next base: position 8,064 of record PLNZ01000200.1, read on the forward strand.
TGTAAGATGAATAGTAAAAAACCTGCGGTCATTTTTGCTTCGTTCTCTTTTTACCAATTTTCTTTTTTCCAGGTTGTCAACAATCATAGTAATATTGCCGCCGCTTTTAAGAAGCTTTTTGCCCAGTTCACTCTGTGATAATGGTCCAAGGTGAAATAATGTATCAAGCATGTTGAACTGGCTTTCGGTTAACCCTTTCCCGGTGATCAATTTATTAATCCGGCTTCTGATAGAATCGGAGGCCCTCAGTAATTTTATATAAACATTTAATGAGTTTATTTCCTTTGTCGTCCCTTTGTAATGCGTTCCCATGTTCAAAATATGTTTTATATTAAATAATATTTTCCAATTTGTTAATTGAATTATATTAAAGTTAGTCGAAAATTGTTAAATTAGCTATCATTTTTAATCTTATTCTGGAAGGGATTCATTTTGAAAATTGCAATTGCCTCCGATCATGGGGGTTACGAATTAAAGAATTATTTAATTAATTGGCTGCAGGGGAAAAAAATAGAAATTATTGATCTTGGCAACCATGTTTATGATAAAAAGGATGATTACCCTGATTTTGTCCGTGTATTAGCCGAAGCAGTAGCTGCGGGAAAGGCTGAAAAAGGGATTGCGATTTGTGGCAGTGGAGTAGGTGCATCTATAACTGCGAACAAAGTTAAAGGAGCAAGGGCTTCGGTATGCCATGATACATATTCTGCACATCAAGGGGTTGAACATGATAAAATGAACATTTTATGTATTGGCGCAAGAATAATTGGTGTTGAACTTGCTAAGGAATTAGTATCGGCGTTTATTAGTGCAGAATTTATAAACGAAGACAGGTTTAAGCGTCGGATTAATAAAATTATTGAACTTGAAAATGAATAGTACTTCCGGTTATTTAAAATATAGCCTTCTGACAAACTTAAAACAGCAAATTAATTGCTTTCTTTGCATATTATTATTCCGCCGGCGAGAAAAGAAAGCAACATAATAACCGTAAAAAGTATTGTTATTGACCCAGATATAATTTGCATGTTAAGTCCATTATTTAAATAAATTTTATTTCCGCTTTAACCAACCAACTCTTTGATATAGAAATTTTGTGCCAATGATAAATTTGACTTTTTATACAAATTTGCAGAATAAAATTTTCTCTGAATAAGACACGAAAAGCTTTTTGTATCAATATAATACGTAGGATTATTTAAATTATTCCACATCATCTTTCCTTGTGAAAAAAGTTCCGGCAAAATTTTATTATTTTTATATCTTCGAAGCATTTTTTAAAATGTTGGATAAAAGAAATGTAATTAACATTAATACCATTGTTTGCCATTAATCAGACATTCATTTTTGATCCGTTAACTCAGAAGCCTTGTCCAAATTTGAGGCAGGTTTTGCATAAGTCTGCGTATCATTAATTTGTCGGTTAGGTTTGTACTAATTAGAAAATATATAATGCCGGAATGATAAAAGTTCTAATAAATTTAACTTTTATTAACTCAAATTATTCTTTTTTAAAGAATTTCTCAATATGTGCAATTATGCGTATTTTTTAACTTTTATTGTATTAAATAATCCGTTCTCATAAATAAGAATACATTTATGAATATTAATTATTTTTTTACCCTTTTGGGAAAAAAAGTACTAATTCTAAAGACATTAAAAGATAAAAACTTGGTATAATATTTGGCACATAGGGAGACATTTTATAAGATTTTACAATAACATACAAAAATATGGAAAGAAAATGGATAGGAAAAAAGTAACAATAGATGGTAATGAAGCTGCAGCTTATGTAGCTTACCTTACAAACGAAGTAATAGCGATATATCCTATAACGCCCTCGTCAAATATGGGTGAATGGTGCGATGCCTGGGCTGCTGTAAACAAGAAAAATATCTGGGATGAAGTTCCCTCGGTAAGTGAATTGCAAAGTGAAGGCGGCGCTTCCGGAAGTGTTCACGGTGCATTACAAAATGGTGCATTAACTACTACATTTACAGCCTCTCAGGGTTTGCTTTTAATGATTCCAAATATGTTTAAAATAGCCGGTGAATTGACATCAACTGTTTTTCATGTTTCGGCGCGATCAATTGCAGCTCAAGCTTTATCAATTTTTGGGGATCATAGCGATGTGATGTCAACCCGTGCTACAGGTTTTGCAATGCTTTGCTCTAACTCAGTTCAAGAAGTAATGGATTTCGCACTCATTTCTCAAGCATCAACACTTGAGGCAAGGGTGCCTTTCTTACACTTCTTTGATGGTTTTAGAACCTCACATGAAGTGATGAAAATTGAACAATTAAATCTTGACGATGTTAAGGCAATGATTGATGAAAATCTGGTTATTGCACATCGTAAAAGAGCATTATCTCCGGATCACCCGTTTATTCGCGGTACTGCGCAAAATCCGGATGTTTATTTTCAGGGCAGAGAAACGGTTAATAAATTTTATATTGATTGTCCTGAAATTGTTCAAAGACAAATGGACAAATTTGCGAAAATAGTAGGTAGACAATATCATCTTTTTGATTATTATGGTGAGCCTGATGCAGAAAGAATAATTGTTATGATGGGTTCCGGCGCTGAAGCCGCCGAAGAGACCGTAGATTATTTAACACTGAAAAAAGAAAAAATCGGTGTCGTAAAAGTTAGATTATACAGACCTTTCTCAATAGATCATTTTATAAATGCCCTGCCTAAAACTACGAAATCAATTGCAATTTTAGATAGAACGAAAGAACCGGGCGCTTCCGGAGAACCGTTATATCTGGATATAGTAAATGCAATTTCAGAACGATATGTAAGTGGAACATTACCCTTCAGCTATCCTAAGATTATAGGCGGACGATATGGTTTATCTTCAAAAGAATTTACACCTGCAATGGTTAAAACAGTTTTTGATGAATTGAAGAAAGACAAACCTAAAAATCATTTTACTGTTGGCATAATTGAAGATGTAACCAACTCAAGTCTCGAATTCGATCATTCATTCTCTGTTGAAGCTGAAGAAACATTTAAAGGGAAATTTTATGGATTGGGTTCTGATGGAACCGTAGGTGCTAATAAAAATTCAATTAAAATTATTGGCGAGGGAACCGATTATTTTTCACAAGGTTATTTTGTTTACGATTCGAAAAAATCCGGTTCGACAACTACTTCTCATCTTAGATTCGGTCCTAAGAAAATAAAATCCAGTTACTTGATTGATAAAGCAAACTTTATTGCTTGTCATCAGCAGGTCTTTCTTGAAAAGATGGATATGCTTAAAGATGGAATTGAAGGAGCGACATTTTTATTAAATACCACTGTTCCTAAAGAAGAGGTTTGGGATTCTCTTCCTGAAAAAACCCAGAAGGATTTAATTGAGAAAAAGATGAAACTTTTTGTTATTGATGGATATAAAGTTGCTTCTGAAGCCGGTATGGGGCAGAGAACAAATACTATCATGCAAACATGCTTCTTCGCAATTTCTAAAATTTTTCCTAAAGAACAGGCAATTGAGTTAATCAAAAAATCAATTAAAAAGACTTACGGTGCAAAAGGCGATAAGATAGTTCAAATGAACTTTAACGCCGTTGATCAGTCATTAGCTAATCTATTCGAAGTTAAAATNNCCTAGCGGTACCGCACAATGGGAAAAGAGAAACATTGCGCTTGAAGTTCCTGTTTTTGATTCCGAAGTATGTATTCAGTGTAATAAATGCGTAATAGTTTGCCCTCATGCTTCAATCCGCGCAAAGATATATGATGAAAAACTTCTTGCAAATGCACCCGCTGCATTCAAACATACGAAATTTAAAGCTAAAGATTACGGCGATAATTTAGCATATACCATCCAGGTTGCGGTTGAAGATTGCACGGGCTGCGGTATTTGCATTGATGTTTGTCCCGCAAAAAACAAAAAGGAAACCAAATTAAAAGCAATTAATATGGCGCCGCAGCTTCCATTAAGAGATCAGGAAAGAGTAAATTGGGACTTTTTCCTTAGTCTCCCTGAAGTTGATAGAAGAAAAGTTACTACAAGCGCTATAAAAGACTCGCAATTCCTGCAGCCTTTGTTTGAATTTTCCGGCGCTTGCTCTGGCTGTGGTGAAACTCCTTATGTAAAATTAGTAAGTCAGTTATTTGGTGACAGGATGTTGGTTGCAAACGCTACCGGGTGTTCTTCAATTTACGGCGGTAATTTACCAACTACGCCCTGGTCGATAAATAATGATGGCCGTGGACCGGCTTGGTCAAATTCTCTATTCGAAGATAATGCTGAATTTGGACTTGGTTACAGACTTGCCATTGATAATCACAATACGCATGCAAAGAATCTGCTTAAAAAGTTTTCGGCAGAAATTGGAGAACAATTAGTCGATAGTTTGTTAAATGCAGATCAAAAAAATGAAGCCGGAATTTACGAACAGCGTGAAAAAGTAGGTTTATTAAAATCGAAAATTTCCGGGTTATTAAACACCGGCGCTAATGGAAAATCAGATGATTTGAACCATCTTTTAAGCTTAGCTGATTATTTGGTAAAGAAATCAGTCTGGATTATGGGCGGCGACGGCTGGGCTTATGATATTGGTTACGGCGGGTTAGATCATGTACTTGCTTCCGGAAAAAATGTTAATGTGCTTGTACTTGATACCGAAGTTTATTCTAATACTGGTGGTCAAATGTCCAAATCTACTCCTAAAGGCGCTGTTGCTAAATTTGCAGCCGGCGGCAAGACAATGTGTAAGAAAGATCTCGGTCTAATGGTTATGTCTTATGGAAACGTTTATGTTGCCAAAGTTGCGCTTGGTGCCAGCGATGTTCAAACAGTTCGTGCTTTTATTGAAGCAGAGGCTTATGACGGTCCCTCTTTAATAATTGCTTATTCTCACTGTATTGCCCATGGAATTGATATGGAAAAAGGCTTACATGATCAAAAAGCCGCTGTGGATTCCGGTCATTGGCAGTTATATCGTTTTAATCCTGATCTTACTAAAGAAGGAAAAAATCCATTTAAATTGGAATCAAAAGGATTGAAAATTCCATTAAAAGACTATACATATATGGAAACTCGTTACAAAATGTTAGTCAAATCTAATCCGGAAGTTGCTGAAAAATTGATGGAACAGGCTCAACAGGATGTCAATGTAAAATGGAAGCAGTATGAGCAATTAGCCTTAGCTGGTAAAGAGGAAAAAACAAATAAATAACATAAAAAGTTAATGTCTGCTCTAATTTTATCCTGCTGGATTACTTATTGATTAAGATATTTTTTTGGCAGGTAAAGTTAGGGCTCGATTTAAATGAGGTATTACAATGGATATAAGTACTGATTATTTAGGATTAAAACTGGCAAGTCCAATAGTTCCTTCTGCCGGGCCGCTTTCTCAGGATATAAAAAACATAAAATTGATGGAAGATTCAGGTGCAGGCGCCGTGGTTATCTATTCTATATTTGAAGAACAAATTGAACAGGAAGAACTGGAATTTTATCATCACACTACAGACAATATGGAAAATAATGCTGAAGCTCTCTCTTATTTTCCTGCGATATCTTTCTTTAAAACTGGGCCGGATGAATATCTTGAACATATTAATAAAGCTAAAAATGCCGTTTCAATTCCTGTTATTGCAAGTTTAAACGGAAAATCTCCCGGTGGCTGGATCGAATATGCTAAAAAAATTGAACAGGCAGGTGCAGATGCCTTAGAATTAAATATATACAGACTTGCTACCGATGTACATAAATCTGGTGCAGAAATTGAACAATCATATATTGATATTGTTAAAGAGGTTAAAAATTCAATTAAAATCCCTGTCGCTGTTAAAATCGGGCCATTTTTTAGTTCAATAGCATATATGGCAAGTCAGTTAGATAAAGCCGGTGCAGATGGTCTGGTTTTGTTCAACAGATTTTATCAGCCGGATATTGATCTTGAAAAACTTGAAGTTGTGCCTAATGTTCTTCTAAGTACGCCTAATGCTATGAGACTTCCTCTTAGATGGATCGCCATAATATATAATAGAATAAATGCTGACCTTGCTGCTACAAGCGGTATTTATACGGAAAAAGATGTTATTAAGATGATTATGGCGGGAGCTAAAGTTACACAAATGCTTTCATGCTTACTTAAATTTGGTATTAGTCATATTTCGGAAGTAATTACGCAATTAAAGAATTGGATGGAAGTTAATGAGTATGAATCGCTTAATCAAATGAGAGGAAGCATGAGCTATAAAAACGTTGCAGATCCCTCTCAGTTTGAAAGAGCTAATTATATGAAGGAACTGAATTCTTACAGATAGAGGTAAAAGTATTTACTAAGCTGTTAAAAAAAAGAGGCTGTGTTTCTATAGAAATCAGCCTCTTTTTTGTGTGAATACTTACTCTAATTAAGCTGTACAATTAATACTAATACTAATATTTTTGTTTTATTTCATCTGCAAATTTTCCCCCGGGATAATTGAATTACCTCTCTGTGTTTAAGCTCACTTGATAATATTATTAAGGTTGCTTAAATTTAATTTAAAAACATCCTTAAATATGCAAAATATTTCAGAAGAAAATTACTTAGGTATAATATTTAAAAATTTGGATCAGAAAGGGAAAATAAAACCAAGCCTGATTGCAAAAAAACTTTCCATATCTAATGCTGCGGTTACGGATATGCTGCGGAAACTTTCCGGAGAAGGTTATATATTATATGAGCCTTATAAAGGTATAGCATTGACAGTTGAGGGTAGAAACTATGCACGGAATATTGTGCGGCGTCATAGAATATGGGAAGTCTTTCTCAATCAGATCGTTGGTATGCCCTGGGATAAAGTGCATGAAGAAGCTAACCGGCTGGAGCATTCGTCTTCGGATGATTTAATTAACAGGTTGGAGGTGATGCTTCATTTCCCGGAGTACGATCCTCACGGTGATCCGATTCCATCAAAATACGGCAAAATGCCCAGGATAAAACCAACAAAACCTCTTTCGGAACTTAATGAAGGTGAATTTGGAGAGGTGGCGCGGGTAAATGATTATGATGAAAACTTTCTTTGCTATATCTCTGAACTTGGTATTAGACTAAAGGAAAATATCATTATTAAGAAAAAAATAGAATTTGATAATTCTATGGAAGTGCTGATAAAAGGGAAATCCCATAATATCAGCAATGAACTTGCGCAAAATGTTTTTGTGGGAGTAAAATAATACAGTTTAAAAATTTAATATTGAAAAATTATACCGTTCACCGGCATAATCCTAAAAAACGGAAGAATTTACAATGGCCAAAAATTTACTGAAGATTTTTTTATTTATATCTGTTTTATGTTTCCCTGTCCACGCGCAGGAAACTCCCGATACAAATTCAATCAAAGATTGGTCGGTGCATTTTCAGGAAACAACTATTACCCAGTATCATCCTTCATTCAGCGCCCAATATTCAGGTACTAACAGCCTTAATAATAATGCAGAAACCGCAACATCAATAACGTCTACTCTTTTCCTTGGCAAGAAATTATGGGAAAACAGTGAGGTATATTTTAACGTAGAAATTGCAGGAGGCCAGGGATTCAGCGGAACAACGGGAATTGCGGGTTTTCCTAATGGCGAGGTGTACAGAGTAGGCGACCCGACGCCGGGATTTAATTTAAACCGTTTTTTCATTAAACAAATTTTCCCGCTGTCGTCAGAATATACACCTGTTTCGGATGGAGAAAACCAGGTACAAACTAAAAAACCGGATACTTACTTTGCGATTTCAATCGGCAGGTTCAGCCTGATAGACTTTTTTGATAACAATAAATTTTCCAACGACCCGCGTTCCCAGTTTATGAATTGGGCTTTGATGGATAACGGGGCATGGGATTATGCGGCTGATACTAAGGGTTATACATCAGGGCTTGTCGGTGAATATATAATGCGGGAATGGGCGTTCAGAATATCAACTGCACAGGTGGCAAAATCTGCGAACGCAATGGACATGGAGTATAATTTTAAGAATGATCATTCGGAAACTTTTGAAGCTGAGCACGAATATTCGCTTTCAGGACAGCCGGGAGCAGTGCGTGTATTAGCTTTCTTGACCCATGCAGATATGGGTAATTATATACTGGCAACTCAGTTACCGGCGGGAGATGTAAATATAGTCGATACGCGGGCACAAGGAAGAACAAAGTACGGTTTCGGGTTTAACGCCGAACAAAATCTGATAGATGATATCGGTATGTTCATAAGATTTGGATGGAATGACGGTAAAAATGAAACCTGGATGTTTACTGAAATAGATCAGACTTCAAGCGCCGGACTTTCCTTTGACGGAAACTTATGGTCACGTAAGGATGATAATGCGGGGGCAGCAATTGTAATAAATCAAATTTCCAAAGATCACCAGGCTTATCTTGAAGCGGGCGGGTATGGATTTCTTATCGGAGACGG
>PLNZ01000450.1 GCA_003142915.1 Ignavibacteriales bacterium
ACCATGCCATAAACCGCATATGAAAAATGTTATCAGTAAAGCAAGCATATTCCCAAACACTTTCATTGATCTGAATTGGAACTGTAATGGTTTAAACAGATAATTGAGAAGCCACTTTGAAAGTGAAATATGCCAGCGTCTCCAGAAATCAGCTATACTTGTTGCTTTGAAAGGAGAGTTAAAATTGTCCATTAATTTGAACCCGAGCAACAAAGAAACTCCAATTGCCATATCGGTATAACCTGAAAAATCACAATATATCTGCAGCGTATATCCATAAATTGCCAGAAGATTTTCAACACCGGTAAAACGTAGAGGAAAATCAAACACACGATCAACAAAGTTAAGACTGATATAATCCGCAATAACTACTTTTTTTATTAATCCGGCTATAATAAGAAATGTAGCCCTGCCAATATCTTCTTTTGAAATAAACGGTTCCTGATCTATCTGAGGAAGAAAAGCTGAAGCCCTATCAATAGGTCCCATTAATATATTTGGGAAATAAAATACATAAAGACTGAAGTTTCGTAAACTATTAGTAGGTTTCAAAGTGTCGTAATAAATATCAAATACATAAGTGAGCGATTTGAATGTGTAAAAGGAAATGCCGATTGGAAGAAAAATTGCTAAAGGATCAATTTGTTTATTACTTATATCGGCAAATATCTGAAGAATAAAATTAGTGTACTTGAAATAACCGAGTATTCCAAGGTTAACAATTAACGCAAATATCAGAAATAATTTTTTCCTGTTGAAATTTTCAGTAAGTGCAATCCATTTACCGAAATAAAAATTGACGATTGCAGAAATGATTAATATTCCGGTATAATATCCGGCCGCTTTATAATAAAAATAAATCGAGAATAGAATAAGAAGAAAGATACGGGCATTTTTATATTTTGAAACAAGATTATAAATTAAAAGGAAACCGAGAAACAAAATTAAAAACAGACTTGTACTGAATACAAGTGGGTCATTCTGGTTGAAGCTCAAAAGTTCCGTAATTTTTTCAAGACGGATATTTCTAAACATATCAATACTCTTAAATTTTTAGAGAAGCTTTTTTGCTTATCCGATAAAATTCTTTAATCTAGTGGAGGCTACTTGCCTTTACTTGAATCTACCAGTTTTTGAAGATCACCTACGTTTTTAAGACGGAGTACATTATAACCTTTAAACTTTACATTGAAATGCTTCTCAACGGCAATTATGATATTTATATGATTCAAAGAATCCCATCCCGGGACTTCGGGGGCAGTTGTTTCGTCTTTAATATCAAAATCGTCAAGATTTAATTCATCGAGAATTACCTTTTTCAGTTCTTCTGAAATCATTATCTGCTCCATACTTGAGGATCTATTCCGTTTAACAACCTTTCTTTATTTGCTTTTCTGCTTGGCTTACCCGCAGAGCTTTTAATAAGCCACCGCGGGGGCACAAAATATATTTTGTGAATGTTTATATCTATTGCCATTGCCGATTTCAACATATTCATTCGAATTAAATTTTTCTCGGATTCGGTTTCAGATTTAGTTTCGGCAACAACACTTACCTGTTCGGTTCCCATTTTCTGATCTTCTTCTCCAAAAGCAATCACCCTGCCTGGAATAACTCCTTCAGCCTGATTAACGGCATCTTCAATATCCTCGGGATAAATATTTTTCCCGGCAACAATAATAATATCTTTCTTTCTTCCGATGACAAAAAATTCATCTTTATGTTTGAATCCATAATCACCGGTAAAATACCAACCATTGCTAATCACCTCGGCAGTTTTTTCCGGATAATTACGGTATCCGTCAAACATTGAGATTGACTTAATTGCAATTTCACCAACTAAATCATCTTTTATATTATTTCTTTTTTCATCAACAATTCGAATTTCACATGCATTGACAAGTTTACCTGACGAAACACATACACGTGAAGCCGAATTATCTTCTGCAATTTCAACTATCCCGTTAGCTAATTTATTCCTATCAACTGTCAATTCAGTGATTAATTTACCCGGTTCTGTTAGAGTAGCCGCAAGTGTTGTTTCGGCCATTCCATATGATGCAACAAGTGCAAGAGGATTGAAATCATATTTACTAAATCGATCGGTAAATTTTTTATGACTATCTGCCCTGACAGGTTCACTGCAATTTATTATTGCCCGTAAACTCTTAAGCGAAATTCCTTTTAGTTCTTCCTCATCAATTTTATCGGCAAGAATGTTATATGCGAAATTCGGGATCCAACTAATTGTAGCTTTCTCTTTTGTAATAGCTTCGAGCATTAGAACCGGCGCAAGAACCCACTCGAATGGATCAATCTGAATCGTGGGAATTCCGAAAGCTATCGGAATATGAAAAGCTCCGATTAATCCCATATCATGATAAAGCGGCAGCCAGCTGACGATCTTATCGCTGTCATTAAGTTTTAATGCATCAGATAAATTTGCAACATGATTCAAAATTGCATTGTGTGAAAGCACAACGGGTTTCTGTAATCCGGTAGTTCCTGAGGAATGCTGTAATAATACCGCATCAGTTGGTTTTACTGCAAGTGCAGTAGTCTCAATTTCATCATCAATTTTTTCATCTATTAAGCTGTTAATATCCCATTCAAGCGGAAAGAATATTGATTTGATTGTACTTCCTGGTTTTTCAATTAAGGGTTTAATTAGAGGTTCAATGCTTTTTTCAGTTAAGATCCAATCAAGACCCGAACGCTGCGACATTCCCTCAATTCCCTGTCTGAATTTATCCGGATGCAATCGTGGATTTGGATAAGCAAGTATTGCCGGTAACGCACCGATTCTAGAAATACCCAAATAAAGTGGATAAAACATAGGATTGCAGTGCATTATTACTGCACAAACATCCCCCGGCTTTATTCCTGCTTCTTTAATTCTGACGGAAAATTTTTTTGCTGTTTCAATAAGCGCCCTAAATGTCCATCTATAAGGTTCTNNAAGGTTCTTCCTCCGCAGCCCAGTGAATAATAGCATCCCTGTCGGAATTTTTCCTGGCATTTAAACTCCATCTTTGCCAAAGAGTTGGTGCTTCGCTTATATTAAAATTACCCATATTCTGCTTTATGATGGTATAATATATTACTTATATTTTTCTAAAAGTGCTTCAGCAATTATATTGCCAATTTTTTGCGCTCCTGTCGGATTAAAATGAATATGATCTGCCGATGCTAAAGGGGGATTCGCATCCACCCATGAGTGCATTGAGTTTTCACCGCCCATAGCGTCGAATAAACTCCAATAAGCTATATCTGTTTCCCTGGCAATATTTTTCTGTGATTCAAGCAGTTTCAATATTGCGGGATCGGTAACAAAATTTGACCCTTTTTTCATTGATTTATCCTGAACTGATATCATCAGAAAACTAGTTTTAGGAAAAGCCACTTTCAAATTATTAATAACTTTCACCATCTCTTTTTCATACCAGTCATAATTTGTCTGCCGTGAACCTGCAATATTTAATCCAAATTCCAAAATGATAAGTTTATAGTCCAAGTACTTTCCAAAATCTTTAAGCATATTAGCCTGAAGAGTACCTAAGTCAACACCTGTATTTCCTCTTAGCGGAAGATTGTCTACATAAACTCCCGGCTCGTTTTCCAGACTGACCCCATAAAAAGTTGCCTGATCTGCAGTAGGAAATTCGATTCTAACCGATTTTACTCTTGAAGAAGATTTAAGAATAAGTTCCTGAACCGAAGACCCCGGTTTTAGAGCAACTGATTGTTTAGCCCCGCCGTCAAAGGAATAATATATTTGAGAATTTTTTGCATTGGAATAATAAAGTTTTACAATACTGAAATCTTTTAAGGATCTCTTAAATGATGTTGTTTCATATTGAACCCAGGCATTACCTTTAGGAGTAAAGGCTTCACCGCTGATCCCTAAAGGAATGTTTTTAGGATTGCTTTGATAAAGCGCTGCCGTTTCCCAATTGTTTGAGAAAGTATGTTTTGTAGTTTGACGAAAAGTAATATCCTGTGACGTGATTCCGAGCCATCCTGCACCACTTCCTCCGAATTTATTCTGTAATACTTCACGAATATCAGCAGTGATATAATCACCTTCAATCGCCGAATCACCGTAATGGGCAATACGTACAGTTTTTGATTTTGCGTTTTTAAGAGCATCATAGAAATAACTAAGCTGCTTAAGATTTCCTGTAATAGAAGTTTTTTTGATTTGAACAGACTGGATATTCTCATTTATATTTTCATTCTTAACCACGGAAGAATTAAGAACATCAAGTATTAATTCAGGAAAACCAAATCCTGCCTCAGAATATTGAATTTTCTTTCTTTCAACAGGACCTATATTACTATTATGATTAATTGACTGAGGTAATGATAAATCATCTTTGATATCAGAAAGTATATCAACATTTCTGATTTTGAAATTAATAGAAGGAATATCAACTTCGTAGTTTATAAATGAAATTGCAAAGAGTATTCCCGTTACAATAGCAACGATTATCAAAGGTTGTCTGAATTTGTTATTGGTATTCATTATTAACCCTGATTATTTCTAAAAAATTTTATATTAAAGCACGATATTATAACTTCAATTTTATAAAAAAGAACCTAATTAAAAAGCTGTTTACAATTAATGAAACCGCCTCCGGCGGATTAAATTACAATTTAAACTTAGTTAATACTTTTTCTACTTCACGGGACCAGATTTTATAAGTTTCAGCTCTATAATGAACTCCATCCCATGTCAATTCCGGTTTCAGATATCCGTCTTTACCCGCAATAAGAGAGTTCAAATCAATATATTCAATACTGTTCTTCCTTGCATAATCGGAAAGAAGTTTGTTAAGTTTATCAATTTCTCTATTTCTATCCTTATTAGTCTCCGGTGTCCCGCCATAATCCTTGCCATAAATTCTTGACGCATAAGTTGTCGATTGGATAACCGGAATAATTTTTCTTGCTTTCAACCCATTAATAATCCGGACATACACAGTAAAAATTTCTTCAACAGGGGTCCAGTTATAAACATCATTCAATCCGCCCATAATAAAAACAATTTTAGGATTAAGTTTATAAATATCATTTATTCTCGCCCAATATCCCATTAAAACATCGCTTGGTATCCCTCGTTCAACAACATTCGACCTTCCTAGTAATTCATTCCACGCGGCACCATGAGTAATTGAATTTCCCAGCATANNCCGGCATGGCGCGTTTTATATGCATTGAACAAGTCCATTTGCAGAACATAATTAGCGTTATTTTTGTATTTCAGCGTGTCCTGTTGAGCAGACAGCTGCCGGGCAATCGGTTGATTTGCAAGTTGTTCTTTATTGAAATCCGTATAACCCAAATAAAGAAATCCCAAAACGGGGAATAAAAGAAATATTTTATTATGCATTGTTTTATTTTTCATAATTTAATTTTTCATCATTATTATCATAAAAAGATAATTTTAATACAAAAGAAGTCAAATTTG
>PLNZ01000207.1 GCA_003142915.1 Ignavibacteriales bacterium
CTTCAATTTTTTTCATAATTGATTAATAACAATATTTTTATTGAAAACGAGCACATATTCAATTAAATTGTAACGGTTATGAAAAAAATTTCTTTTTTTAAGATGTGCGGTGCCGGGAATGATTTTATTCTTGTAGATAAAAACAGCAATCCGGGGTTTATTCCGGATCAATACATAATAAAAAAAATTTGTAACAGGCATTATGGCATCGGCGCTGATGGCGTTATTATTGTCTCTGATTCAAGTAGTTATGATTTTGTTATGGAATATTTTAACGCCGATGGTTCTACCGGAAGCCTGTGCGGCAACGGCGCAAGATGTGCCATTAAATTTGCGGACTTAAGCGGCAGAATTAAGCATGAAACTACTGAATTTCTGTCTAATGGCGTTGCTTATTCCGGTAATGTATTAAATGAAAATGAAATAAGGTTTTTCTTTAATCCGCCTCAAAAATTAAAACACAATTTTAAGATAAAGGCGTTTAATCAATTAATTAACGCATGTTATATCGATACCGGTTCACCGCATGTGGTTATAAAAATTGAAGATGTTCTTAAAAATCCGGCTAATCCGAAATTATTTTATGAAGATTTGAATAACTTCCCGGTAATTGAACTCGGTCGGGAGATAAGGTATCATAAAGATTTCGCCCCGGAAGGCGCTAATATTAATTTTATCAAATTAATAGAAGGAAAAATTCATATCCGTACTTATGAGCGCGGTGTTGAGGATGAAACGCTTGCATGTGGTACAGGTTCAACTGCCGCCGCTGTCATAGGTAATACTTTATTTAATATAAAACCGCCTGTTTATTTAATAACAAGAGGTGGTGATGAGTTAATTGTTGATTTTAAAATTGAGGATCAAAAAATTAAAGACCTGTCGCTGACGGGTCCTGCGTTAGTAACCTTTACAGGTGAATTTACATTAAACTAGTTTTTCAATATCCGGAGATAAAATGTCGAAAATTATTTTCACAATTCAATATGAATTAAAACCTGAAAAAAAAGAAGAATACATGGTAATAGTAAAAGAATTGAAAAATCTTCTTAAAGCGGAGGGGCTTGAAAGTTACTCGGTTTATGAAGTAAAAGGGAAACTCGGTCATTTTCAGGAATTTTATTCTTTCACCACCCAGGAAGCTTTTGAAGCTTTTGATGATAATCAAAATGAAAGGATAAACATTCTTATAGGTAAACTGAATGAATTGACGGTTGATAATTCAACCAGGTACTCCACACTTAACAAAATTTCGGAGGATTAATTTTATAATAAAAATGAAGAACATTAAGCCGATTTATGTTTATGGAGTGGGTATAATAATTGCCGCGCTTGTATTTATAATCCTCTCACAGAAGGATGCTTCCAATGCAGCTAAAGGCCCGGGCAGCCTTACAAATATGCAAATGCCTAACGATTCCTTACATAGAGGGCTTACGGGCGGTATGCAGCCCGGTAAAGACAATGTTATGGAAACTATAAAACAGCATCTTGCAATGCTTAAAAAGTCAGTGGATGAAAATCCGGGCGATACATTAATGATGAGACATTATGCGGACTTTTTAGCCGCGGCCCACCAACAGGATGAAGCGCTGGTTTGTTATAATAAGATACTAAATGTAAATAATAGAAGGGTAGATATTTTATTTTCAATAGCCAATATTTACTATACAAAACATGAGTTCCCCGAAACGGAAAAGTATCTAAATAAAATTTTATCATATGATAAAAATAATGTTAAGGCATTTTATAATTTAGGAGCTGTTGCGGTAAGCAAAGGCGATAAGGCAAAAGCAAGGGAAATCTGGTCTAAGATTATAAGAGATTATCCAAATTCCCCAATTTCAGAGACTGCAAAAAAATCTTTGAACGAAATTTAATCAGGTTGTTAAAGAGATGATACCTTTCATAATGATGTCATCTCTCTTTTGAAGTTAAAGGACACAATTCAATAGTGTTTTCCATTTCACATTCTATGTGTAATGTCGTTTGTATCAGGATAAGTATCTTTCAATATAGTACAAATATTCCTATCTTTAATTTATACTCAAAAAACAATGTTGATACATGTTTGAATATGTTGGCGCTATACATGTGCACTCTATTTTTTCCGACGGTTCCGGCAGTGTTACGGAAATTGCCGGGTTAGCTAATGAATCAGGGTTGGATTTTCTAATTCTTACCGATCATAATACTCTTAGAGCGTTAAAGGAAGGATACGAAGGGTGGTATAATAAAACTCTTTTACTGGTGGGATGTGAAATAAATGATAAAGAAAATAAAAATCATTACCTGGCATTTAATATTGAAGATACTTTTTCAACAAGAATACCTGCAAAAGAATATGTTAAAAAGGTGAAAAATGCTGGTGGAATAGGATTCCTTGCTCATCCACACGAAAAAAGAATTCACATGAAAGAGCATCCGCCGTACCCATGGGTTGAATGGGATACGGAGGATTTTACCGGCATAGAAATATGGAATCATATGTCCGAGTGGATGGAAAATCTTACCGAGCAGAATAAATATCAAAATTTTGTTCATCCGTTAAAATCAATAACAAAGCCTCCTGAAGCAACATTAAATCTTTGGGATGAACTAAGTTTATATAGGCGTGTTGTCGGCATTGGTGGAATTGATGCGCATGCCCATAAGTATAATCTGCTTGGATTCTTTGAAGTTGAAGTATTTCCGTATAAGGTTTTATTTAAATCGATCAGGACTCATGTTTTAACCCAAACTGAAATACTTCCCGGTAATGGCTCAATCGGATTGCCTGAAGCAAAAAAAATTATTTATGATTCTTTGGAAAACGGAAACTGTTTTGTTGCTAATGATTATCACGGTGATTCCAGGGGATTCAGATTTTTTGCGGAAATGAATAACAAAATTTATAATATGGGCGAAACGATACATGATGAAGGAAAGCATAAATTCAGGACGCTTGTACCGGCTCCTAAAGCAGAAATAAGACTAATAAGAAACGGCGCTTTAATTGACTCGGTAGAAGATAAAGAATGTGAGTTTATCATAAATAAAAATGGAGCTTACAGGGTAGAGGTGTATCTAAACGGTAATGCATGGATATACTCAAATCACATCAGGGTTGGGTTGAAGACATAAATTATTGTCTAATAAAAGTAAACTACTTTAAAAATTATTTATAAACGCTCCCTCTGAAATCTATATTTACAACTGTAACAATTATCAGGTTTTCATCTTCCGTAACTTTAATTATGATTCTAAGGTTGTTTTTACGAATTCTTAAATATCCTTTCCATTCTCCTTTTAATTGACGGAGATCAATATTCTCATCATACCCGCTTAATTTTTTTACTGCTTTAATAATCAGTTCATTAACCTCATCTTTACCTGCGCTCTTTTTATCAAAAAACTTTTCAGCTTTTCGCTCGAATTGAATTTGTAAAATCCTTTTTCCGTTCGGAGGAATTTTTTTACTCATAATTCAACTATATAAGATTCAGTACGGGCAATATCTTTGTCCTTTTTAGTCCGTTTTTTCAGAATTTTTTCAATATCCTTTTGTTCGGCATCGCTTACCGGTGGTACGGAATCTAATCTTAGCTTAAAGGGAAGTCCTTTATTAATAATTATGCTGTTATAAAATAATCCTATTGCATTCGAGCTGTTCAGGCCAATCTTCTTTAAAATATTCTCAGCTTCTTTTTTTACGCCGGAATCTATCCTGATTGTTAACATTGAATCTTTCATCTTTAACGATTCCTTTTTAATTTATACAAATGTAATACATTCGTTATACAATAACAAGTTGGGCGTATACCATGTTTTCCTTTGCCCTTTCCCCGCAATTGCGGTATCCCGTAGAAAGCGGGAGAACTTTGTCCTTTGAACTTTAATATGGTAAATTTCGACTTATAATTTCAAAATATTTTTATTTTAGGGAATAAAGAGGCTTACTTTGGAGAATACGTACAAGTCTGCAGGTGTTGATATTGAAGCCGGCGATGAAACTGTCAGGAGAATAAAATCATTTGCAAAGTCAACTTTTAATAAAAATGTTATCTCGGATATAGGACTATTCGGCGGATTTTATGAACTTGATGTTGCAAAGTATAAAAAGCCTGTTCTTGTTTCCAGCGTTGACGGCGTTGGAACTAAGCTTAAAATTGCTTTCGCTTTGGATAAGCATAATACGGTCGGACAGGACTTGGTCAATCATTGTACAAACGATATAGCAGTATGCGGTGCCGAACCTCTTTATTTCTTAGACTATCTCGCATTCGGTAAATTAAACCCCGACAGGGCGGAAAAAATAATTGAAGGGTTTTCTATTGCATGTAGGGAAAACGGTTGCGCTTTAATAGGCGGAGAGACGGCAGAAATGCCGGGACTTTATTCCCCTGATGAATATGATATGTCCGGTACAATTGTAGGTGTAGTTGAAAAAGATAAAGTTATTAACGGGAAGAATATTGTCAAAAGCGATGTGCTTCTAGGTTTTTCATCAAACGGATTGCATACTAACGGCTACTCGCTTGCGCGTAAAATTTTACTGGAGAAATATAAATTAACCGATAAGTTTAAAGGGATAGAGCTTCCTCTTGGTGAAGAACTGCTGAAAGTGCATAGATCATATTTAAAATTAATTCTGCATCTTAAAGAAAATTTAAACATAAAAGGGTTTTCACATATTACCGGCGGCGGCATAGTAGGAAATACGAAACGAATTCTCCGCGAAGGGCTTGCGTTAAAAATAAACTGGGATGCCTGGGAATTGCCCGGTATCTTTAAACTAATTCAATCAACCGGAAAAATATCCGATGAAGAAATGAGAAAAGTATTTAATATTGGAATCGGGCTTATAGCGGTTGTTGATAAAAATGATGTTCAGGCAGCGTTTAAACTTGCACATGAGGTGAATGAAAGCCCGGTCGTTATCGGGGAAGTAATATAAAGCCAAATTCATAAAGTAAATTAGAGATAAAAAAACGGGGATAGCAAAATTACTTTCACTAACCCCGTCTATAGGAGAGAGAGAATTATTTAACTTTATGGTTAGACTCTTCAAAACCTAAAAAGGTTTACTATTCTAATACTATCATCGTATAAATTCTCATATTAATTAAATAATGTTGCAAATAACTATACTGCTTTTACATATTGTTTGAAGTTAAAGCAGGGAGGTAGAAGTGCAGCAAAAAAGCCTGCTGGCCGGTATAGCTAATATTTTAAGTAATGACAGGTCGAATCCTGTCACTACGTCTTGAAATTTTTATTTTATCCTGGTAAATATTAATTTTGTAAAAAATAATGCCTTATTATCAAAATAGTTTATATTTCTGAAGTGATTTAATAAATTAAAAGTAGGGGAGAAAGAATATATTATGTTTATCGATACCCACGCACATTTGTTTTATCCAAATTTTAACGAAGATGTTGATGAAGTAATCAGCCGCGCTAAAGATGCCGGAGTTCATAATATAATAGTTCCCGCAACGGATGTAGAATCATCGCACAAGGTCATTAAACTGGTTGAAAAGTATGATTTTATTTACGGCGCTGTAGGGATTCATCCGCATGACACAAAAGACTGGCAGAATTCTTTAATAGATGAAATTGAAGAGCTTGCTAAGCATGAAAAAATTGTTGCAATAGGTGAAATAGGTTTGGATTATTTTTATGATTTTGCTCCTAAAGATAAACAGATGGAAGCCTTTAAGGCTCAGATTGATCTGGCGTTAAAGATAAATAAGCCTGTCATAATCCATACTCGCGATGCAGATGATGATATGATGAATGTGATACGTTCATATAAAGATAGCGGGCTCAAGGCGCAGTTCCATTGCTTTAACGGAACTCTACGGAATGCAAAAGAATTAGTCCGGTTGAATCATTTCATCTCTTTTACCGGTAATATTACATTTAAAAAATCTGACAGTTTAAGAGACATTGCAGCTAATTTGAGTCTTGAAAGCATAATGCTTGAAACAGATTCTCCTTTTATGACTCCCGAACCATTCAGGGGTAAAAGGAACGAACCTGCAAATGTAAAGCTGGTTGCGGAAAAGTTAGCTGAGATTCATCATCTTACAGTTGAAGATGTAGGGCGTCTTACTTCATATAATGTTTTCAGGATGTTCGGCATTGGCTCCAAACCGGGGGGGATAAATTTCACATATAAGATAGGCGATTCTCTTTATATAAATGTAACCAATAGGTGCGATGCAAAATGCGGGTTTTGCGACAGGGAAGGCGATGCCGTGCTAAACGGTTACAGCCTGCGCATGGCGAAATGCGATGAGCCTGGAGCATTAGTTTATATAAAGGAGATCGGCGACCCGAAGCAGTACAAAGAAATAGTTTTTTGCGGTTACGGCGAACCTACCATACGCTGGGATGTTGTGAAGAGTATTGCTAAGTATGTTATAGAAATGGGTGGAAGAACAAGACTTATAACCAATGGTCACGGTAACCTTATAAACAAAAGAGATATTGTACCTGAATTAAAAGAATTGATTAATACGGTTTCTATCAGCTTTAATTCGCCTGATGCCCGCCAATATTCTGAATTGATGGGACTTGACACACGGTATTATAGTGAAATGATAAGCTTTGCAAAAGAAGCAAAGAATTATGTAGAGAAGGTTGTTATGACTGCAATTGCAATGGATGATGTAAATATTGAAAAAGCAAGAAAAATTGTTGAAGAAAATATCGGTGTGGAGTTCAGGGTAAGGCAGTATTTTTAATATTAAATTATGAAATCATATTTATTCATATTATTAGTCCTACTTACCCAATCAATATTTCCACAGCGCAATATTTTAAATCTAAGATCAAGAATTGATTCGTTATTGGCGGATAGTTTCTTTGATACGACACAAATTGCTGTTGATGTTTATGATTTTACTCTAAATGAGAAATTATACGGCAGAAATGAAAAATTTCTACTGCGTCCCGCTTCAAACATGAAGATATTAACAATGTCGGCAGCGCTGGTATTTTTAGGAACGGATTATAATTTTACTACTTCGCTTTGTTATACCGGTGAAATTAAAAATGGAATTTTATTTGGTGATCTATATGTTATTGGCGGATGCGATCCCGTCTTTAGCAGTAAAGATTTGGATTCACTTGCCGCTGTTGTTAAATCGTTAGGTATCAGTGAAATAAGGGGAAATTTGATTGGAGATGTTTCTATGATGGACTCTCTTTACTGGGGGAAAGGCTGGATGTATGATGATGACTGCGCTTATCTTACTTCGCTTGATATAAATGCTAATTCAATCGGTGTTGTTGTAAACCCGCGTATTGCCGGGCAAAGAGCGGATGTCCTTTTAATCCCGCAGACGGATTTTGTTGAGTTAAATAATTTTTCCGTGACGGTTCCTGCAGACAGCCCGGATACGTTCATTCTTGAAAAGGACTGGCTTCATCATAAAAATATATTAACAATAAGGGGCAATGTAAGTGCAAAGCCGGTTCCCGATTCACTGCAGGATACACTGCATACAAAAGTATATGAGCCGCAGGTATACTTCTTAACATTATTTCAGGAAGCTTTATTAAACAGGGGAATAAGTATTTCGGGGAAAAAATATTTTGCCGGTGCGCCTTCATATTCCAAAGATATATTTAGTTTTAAGAGACCGTTTGCCGGTATGGTTAATTATATAAATAAAGAAAGTTATAACCTCGGTGCAGAAATGATTTTGCGTGCATTAGCGGCAAAATGCTTAGGCGAGCCCGCAACGGCAGATAACGGAATAAAAATGATTGACAGCCTGATTGCTTTAACGGGTCTGAACCCAAATGCTTACCGGTTAGTTGATGGTTCCGGTATTTCGCATTACAATTTAATTTCTGCTCAGCTATTATTAAAAGTACTTAAATACATGTATTTTCAAAAGCCGGATTTGTATAAAATTCTGTATGAATCTTTCCCTGTTGCAGGCGTTGACGGTACATTATCCAATAGAATGAAAGGCGCTTCTGCTCAAAATAAAGTTCATGCAAAAACAGGTACATTAAGCGGAGTATCATGTCTTTCAGGGTATGTAACTGCAGATAACGGGCATCTTCTTGCATTTTCAATAATCTTACAGAACTTTACGGGTAGTTCAAAAGTAGGCAAGGATTATGAAGATAAGATTTGTAATATTCTGGCAGAATATCAGTAATACATTTCTAAACCCGGATCTAATAGATTCCTTTTATTTATGTTTGTTGTAAATTTGGCAATTATGAAAGGCTGTTATTCTATATGAAATTTAAAAATATTTTTATTTTATCTATTTTCTGCACTGCCGTAATGTTTTATTCATGCAGTAAAGAAATTAAACAGGAGATTTCCAAACCACTTTATGAACTGCAGAAGAATAATAATATACCCAAATTTGACGGCAGTAATGCTTATACTCAGATAGAGGCACAGGTAAAATTCGGACCAAGAGACCCGGGCTCTAAAGGACATCAGGCGGCATTAAACTATATCCGGAACGAACTAAAAAAATATACCGTCGATGTTGAACTCCAGAATTTTACTTTTCCCGGCTATGATAGTACAACGCTTCGATTGACTAATATTATTGCAAAATTCAACCCCGGTAAGAAAAACCGGATTATGTTTTTTGCACATTGGGATACGAGGCCGCGTGCGGAACATGCAACTAAGACCGCTCTAAAGGATAAACCGATTCTTGGCGCTAATGATGGAGCCAGCGGCTGCGGAGTTTTATTGGAACTTGCCCGTATATTAAACAACAATAAATTAAATTATGGTGTCGATCTTGTTTTTCTTGACGGCGAAGACTATGGCAAAGAACACGATCTTAATAATTTCTGTCTCGGCTCTAAATATTTTGCCGCCAATTACCCAACGGATAAAATGCCGGCATTCGGAGTGCTGCTTGATTTAGTCGGAGATAAGCAGGCAGTATTTGAAAGGGAAGGAAGTTCTGATAAGTTTGCTCCTGCTGTGGTAAGTCTGATCTGGAATATTGCTCAGCAGCTTAACTCAACTATATTCTCACAGGAAGGCGGCTCGGAAATTTACGATGACCATATACCATTAAATCAAGCAGGATTAATAACGGCGGATATAATTGATGCCGATCTTGTCGGTGCTGATACTCCTGTTAAACGGCGTAATTACTGGCATTCCGAGAACGACACAATGGAAAATATAAGCAAAGATACATTGCAGCAGTTGGGCGATGTCCTTACTTATTTGATTTATTCTCTTAAGTTTAATAGTTAACTGAATATGAAATATTACAAAGAATTTAATATTACGGCAGAACCGTTTATACCGGAAATATTAAGCGGGCTGATGTGGGAGTTTGAAATAACGGGCATTAGCGAGGAAGTAAATTGTATAAAGGTTTTTGCCGCGGAAAACAGCACGGTCTCGATGGAAAAGATATCCCGTCTGCTAAAAAAATTAGTCGGTGAAAAGATGATATTTAATTTTTCCGTCGAGGAAAACTTGATTGAGGATAAAAACTGGAATGAGGAGTGGGAAAAATCAGTAAGGGTAATTGAAGTTTCGGACAAACTTGTAATTAAACCTACTTTTAAGGGTTATCAAGCAAAGCCGGGGCAAATAATTATTATTATCGATCCTAAAATGTCATTTGGTACGGGCGAGCACCAGACAACTAAACTTGTATTGCAATTTCTTGAAAAGAATGTTAAAAATGGAATAAGAGTTCTTGATGTAGGCTCGGGTACGGGAGTGCTGGCTATTGCCGCTGTAAAACTCGGTGCGGAATCCGCAATTGCAATTGACAATGATGAATGGTGCTACGATAACGGCAGGGAAAATTGCAGGTTGAATTCGGTCGACAAAGCGGTTGATGTTAGGCTTGGCGAGATCAAAGATATTGCCGGAAATAATTTTGACCTTATTACGGCAAATATTCAAAAAAATATTTTATTGGATATAGCGGAAGAAATTAAGAACAGGTTAAAGCCGGGCGGATTGCTTATCCTTTCAGGATTGCTTTACAACGATGAGGAAGATATAGTAAAAAAATATTCTTCGCTCAATTTTGAAATGCTTGAAAAGAAATCCCTCGATGAATGGATGGCGGTGAAGTTGAGGTTGCAATAAGCTTTTATTATTATCGATTTCATAATTATTCAAATGTACATTTGTAAATAATATTTCATAATTAAGCGAACAAATAATAATCGGGATAAAGAAATGGGAACTAAAGAAAATAAATTTGCAGAACTTTCAAACATTATAAGGGAACGCCATTCGATCAGGCATTATGATCCGGACTTTAAAATTTCTGAAGATGAGATAAGAGAAATTATTAAAGAAGCTGTTTATGCTCCTTCAGGCAATAACCTGCAGTCATGGCGTTTCTTAATTATAACCGATCAAAAGTTAAAGGAGAAAATATTCACCGCGAGTAATGACCAGAAGCAAGTGCTTGAGGCTTCGGCATTAATAATTGTATTGGGCGATTTAAAGGGTTACGAGCAGGTAGAACTAATTTATACTCGTTCTGTAAAAGAAGGAATTGTAACCGAGAAATTCAAGAATGCTAAGGTGGCTAAAGTAAAAAATACATTTGAAAAAGAAACTTCACGGTATGGTAATCCGAACTGGAAACGTGACCTCGTTTTGATTGACGGTTCTCTTGCCGCAATGCAATTAATGCTGGCAGCTAAGGCTAAAGGATATGATACCGTTCCTATGATTGGCTATAATACGGAACAATTGCGAAAAATTTTAAATATCCCTGACCGGTACGTAAATGTTTTAATGATACCTATCGGAAAAGCCGCACAGCCGGCTCACCGGACTATAAGATTAAGTGTAGATGAAATAACATTTTGGAATGGGATTGAATGATAGAAAAAGCAAGAGTAAAGAATTTTAACCAATAATTAAATTTTATTAATGTTTTACTTCTCTTTAAACTCTTCTATGAAAAGGATTGACTAATATTCGGAAATACGTTATTTTAAAATAAATCATAAAATCATAAATAAATTAACCTTATATTACTTAAAACAAATTGAGGAAGATGAATATGAAAAATACAGCATTTAAAATTAGCCGGATAATTTTGCTGGCAGCAGCAGTATTATTTTTCCTGCCCATGGCTATTTCTGCACAAGATAATGGACATGATAGGGACAATCATCATGATCGCCAGGCGAAACACGACATGAATCATCATGATCGCCATGCTTTGGATCATGGTAAAAGAGATAAGGTTTTTGCCCGGCATGATGATTACAGGGAAGTAATAGTAAATGACAGACATTTCTTCTACCGCGGCGGCGCTTTTTATGAAAGAGGACCAAACGGTTATATAGTAGCAACTGCCCCTATCGGAGCAAGGATTGATGTACTTCCGGGAGGCTATGCAGTAATCCGCCGTCATGGAATAAGATATTTTTCATTTGGAGGTATATACTATAAATTCCTTCCGCACGAAAGAGCCTATGTAGTTGTAAGCGCGCCTTTGTAAAATTTCATCTCCCCCGATGATGGATGATAAACTGCCGCTGCTAGCTAGTTCTAAGCAGCGGCAGTTTATATACAGCCTTTTTATTAATATTTTTAAACCTTAGAACTTTTTAAGTATTCAGTTTTGTAATTAATGACTTATCTTTTTATTCTAATTTAAAAACAACAATCTTTCCGTCAATATCGGATGCTGCAAAAATATTATCCTTAACATGGTAAATATTCTGCACGCCGCCTGTTCCAAGATAAAACAAAATATCCCATTTGTAATTTTTGTCAATTAAATAAATTTTCCCGTTTTGAGAGCCAAATAGAATATTGTTATTCCACTCTAAAATATTTCCCGGAGCTGTATCAATACCGAAGCCAATTTCTATATCTTTCACAAGCTTTCCGTTTTTGGCGGAGACAATAAAGAAATTATCCTTATAGCTTTTTATATAAATATCCTCCTTACTGTTACCTATTCCGATTGAGTTGTAAGCGTCAAAGTTATTTTTTTGCCAAATGG
>PLNZ01000025.1 GCA_003142915.1 Ignavibacteriales bacterium
AAGCATTTCTACGGCGGCACTTTTTTCAAAGCATGGGGCTCATATCCAGTCCATGTTGGTCTGCATGATTATGAGAAATCTCTAGCTCATCATTTGGAGCTCATTCGCCATGGTGGCAGCCTCTGTATCTTTCCTGAAGGCCGTACAACGCGCGATGGAAATATTCAACCAGCCAAGGGCGGCGTGGCGTACTTGGCGCACACTACTGGCGCTGTCATCGTACCGGTGCGAATCAAGGGCGTTTTTCACTTGAACTTAAAAGATTTTTTCTTGCGCCGCTGTCATCTTTCTATTACCTACGGCAAGCCCATGAGATTTCCGCGCAAAGCAAATGTCGAGCCGTCTTTGGAGGATTTTAAGGCGTATGCGAATGAGGTGATGGGTGAGGTGGGGAGGTTGTGAATTTTGGAAGAGTTTGAGCAAGGACGTTTTATGTTTTTTATGTATTGTTTTTTGCATGAATAAACATCTGTTGCTTTAAGGCAAGTTGTTGCCAAAATTTAGACTCGCTGATTGTCTTTGTTGGAGAGTTTTTTACATTCTTCTTCTTTTGTGCTATTTTCTTTTTCATAAGCATAGTGTAGCACACAAATACACAACCATGTCTCATGAGCCTGTACTCTAAATCTGTCCACCTGTTATTTATGGACTTTTTGTTTTTTATATTGTATTATAGAAGCCATGAATTTTGAGGACACTATAAAGAAATATCTTGCACAGTATGATCTGGATATACGAAAGAAATCTGACGGACATTCCCGTTATATGGATCAGAAAGTTACCCCTGATGTTTTAGCATTTATTGCTGATTGCATTGTTAATTTTTTAGGAGGGAAAGAGGCAAAGACTGTTTTTACCACAAAAGATATCTGGGATTTTGAATATTTTCAAAAAAATATTGTTGCAATATTCGGAAAACCATCACCTGCGAATGAAAGAGCTCACTCAGAGTACGATAAATTCATAGCGCAACCCTTGAAAACTTTGGCTTTTGCAAAAATATTAAAGGAGGAGATGGTTGGAAATAAAAATACATATAAGGTTTTACAACCCGAGCTACTGGAATACATATCACAGAACGAGCGCAATGCTTGGCTTTTCATTGTAATGTATGTCGAGAAAGTCTTAACTGATAGCGGCTTCATGAAAGANNAGAAACAAAGGTTTGAATCCTTTATGCGTGGGTATACTAATATTAATACTGATGTTGAAATAAGGAGAATTTTTCCAAAAGTTTTGAATGCTTACGCGTCATACTTTGGAATTAATGGATCAGAAAAAGGCCGAATGACTAAAAACCGTTTTACTTATTCGGATCTTATGTATAATCGAGAAAATTTTCGGGACTTGGGAAAGGATAAAGCATTGACCAGAAGTGAAGCAGAGGAAATTATTCCAAATAAGCCCGAGTTTGCGGCTTATAAAGTCCAGAAAGCAAAAGACATTGTTAGACGTAATCATTCAACAAGTGAAGTTCGTGATAGTCTTGCTGTCGGTGAAGCAACACAAGTGCATCATATATTTCCGGAACATGAATTTCCAAAAATATCAGCTTATGTTGAAAATCTTATTTTACTTACGCCTCAACAGCACAACACAAGAGCTCACCCAAGCAACCACACCCAATCTACTGACAAGGGTTATCAAATGGATTGCCTTTTAGCCAAAATAGATTCAATCGAAACTTCCATAAAAAATGGAAAGGATGTATATGCTAAAGAATCTTTTATTCATGTTTTGAATGTTGGTCTTTCTTTGGCTATTCCTACAACCATAACTTTTGATGAATTGAGACAAACTGTAAGGAAAGCTTATCTGTGATTATTTTTTCAAGCCGAAAAAGAATACCGAATTATTATCGATATTTAGAGATCGCGTTCCATAATTTCTCGCCACCCTATAAAATTCAGTGAATTCCTCGGTTCCAAAGTAGGCTAAATCTTTGTGTGTTATTCTTAAGCCCCTTTNNAGCTCTTGGAGCGTAAGTAAGGTTGGGCACAAGAATACCGTTTTCTTTATTCAAGAATTTTGAAATCGACAGGCCTTCTAAGGAGTCTACGTAAGAATCATAATCCGGGATATTCAATATTTCATTTCGTCCAATATTTCTTGACTTTAGAATTCTTATTTTTCCAAAGCTTTTTGTTATCTTTTTGGTAATTTGTCTATCTCTGTATGAAGTGAATATGTTAAATCTAAGTTTCTTTGCGATTGAATCAAAAAAATCATTTCTATATACCAGCCAGTAAGGAAAGTCNNTAATTGTAATGATTTTTCAAGAAAAAACGAAAAGAGATTATTTGTTTCTGTATTGTATTTGTTTTTCTTGTACATGTTCAAGAGATCTTTATTCTTTGATACGTCTCCAAACGGGGGATTACCAATAACGACGTCATATCTTTTCGATTGATTAAATAAGTTAGTATCTCCAAATAATAGAAAATCTTCATTGATAAAATTTACCCTGATATTCTTAGGAATATCAAGTTTTTTAAGTAGAATTTTTAGGATTTCAATTGCATTCTTATCTATATCAATTACATCAATCTCGACTTCTTTAACCATTTTATACTTTTCAATAATCAACGGTATGAAATTACCAGCCCCGACGGATGGTTCTAATATTGAAAGCTTTTCAAATTTCAACGCGTCAGGCAGATCTTTTACTATGGTGAAGCATATATCTTGTCTGGTGTAATAAGCGGCGTGCTGAAGACGCAATGCATTAGAAAGTTCGACAATTTTTGCCAGCTCTGGATAGCTTAATTTTTTTATATTTTCTTTCAAGAAATNNCAATATTCTTAATTTTTTGATCTGAATTTCGTTTTTCTCGGTATTATTAAGTTTTAAATTTATTTTTTTTGCTATGCCGCTGAATATGACCGTCGGCACCGCTTCTCCAAGAGATTGTCGTATATTTATTTCTTCTTTTTTAAGGATTTTTCTTTTGTCTTCTGTAGACAATTTATTTAATTTATTGAGCGGAGTAGATACCCAATTAAAAGAATCCGGAACAGACATTATTCTCATTAATTCTCTGATACTAAAGACCCTATTATCTTTTGGGTGAATAGTCGCCTGGCTAGCCAGTATATCATTTCTTGTATGCACGCAAGGCGCGACCTTATCCCAATAACATCGGGAATATTTATCAGCATTTTTATTTTCATTATTTACAATTTTGCCACTAATTATCTGATGAGGTCGTCTTTTTGGATCGACATTATCAAATGCAGATTGTCCCTCTTTTATNNTAGATATCTTTTCTTATACCGATTACAAGAGTTCGTGTTCTGCTAGATGGATTTCCATAATCCTTAAAATTTATTACCTGATAGTGAATATTATATTTGCCGCCCAGGTTTATTTCGATAGCTTCTCGAATCGGTTTTTGTTTCTTATCGGTATCTGTGCAAAGTGTAGAAAGAAATGCACGGACGTTCTCAAAGATAAATACTCTCGGCTTAATTTTATCTACAAGTTTTATTGATTCAACCACAAGTGAGTTTCGTGCTAGT
>PLNZ01000030.1 GCA_003142915.1 Ignavibacteriales bacterium
AAAAATATGAAATATAAATTACGCAAATGCATGAAATGTCACAAGAGAAGAAAGTATTGCATTATTCAGGGCTATAGATTGAAGATCATGACAGGTAAATATGTGGAAAGAGTGTTGTGTAGGAAATGTTCTTACTTAATAAAAAAGAAATATTTCTCTAGACACCCAGAACAACGATGGTTGCATGAGATAAAGAAAAAATTGAAATTAATGGGATATAAGGCTGTAAGGATAAAAAATAAATATGTCTAAACTAAAAAAAAATAGATGCATCTGCAAAATATGCCATGTCTCATTTAGATCGAAAGTAAAATTTAAGGATATGTGCCCGTTACACGCAAAACAACAAAATGAACAAAATAACAACCAACAAAAAAAACAACAAGAAGGATCAGAAGAAAATAGAAAAGTTCTTATTGGAATCGAATAAGATCGAAAATGAATTAAGCGTGATTGCTTATGAAGATGCCCTAAAAGCATGGGAATATTTGAAGATGAAAAGTTTCTTGACGCCGGAAGTTATTCTGGGCGTGCATCATTTCCTGGGAGGAAGAATTGCTCCAGAAATTGCGGGACAATGGCGCAACTGCGATGTGTATATCGGAGGACAAAGGAAGACTTTTATTTCCGTTCAGTTAATTGAGGAAGATGTTAGAAACTTCATTCTAGAAATGGGAATGACACCAGAATTGCCGAAAGATGATTTGGAGGAGTTTACCAAGCAATCACACATACAGTTTGAGAATATTCATCCTTTTTGTGATATAAACGGGCGCACAGGTAGACTTTTATATCTTTGGCACAGACTAAAAATGGGGTTGCCGGTCAAGGTTATTCACGCCGATATGGATACAAAGGGCAAAGACGGCGAGCAATGGGCATATTATCAGTGGTTCAGGTAAACTCTTGACAAGTACCAAGACTAGAGTATAATGGAATGGTACTAATTAATAAAACAAAAAAACATGAAACACGCATCACTTGGAGAAATCGCAATAAAATTAGGAATAAATAAGTCGCAACTGGCTTATTACTATCGACTTGGATTAATAAAACCGATCGTAAAAGTCGGCCGAATGAATATTTTTGATGCTGATGAAACTCTGAAGATTCTCAAAAATATTAAGACTTTTAAGAAAGAGGGTAAAACGTTAGAAGAAATGAAATAAAATTATGGAAATAGATTTTTCGAAAATTAAGGGAGAATTGTATCCGTATCAGAAGTTGGGGGTGGAGTTCTTTCTTAATTCTAACGGTCGGGCATTGCTAGCCGATGAACCAGGAACGGGGAAGGCTCAACCATTGTGGTCTAAGGTTTTGACCCCCCAAGGATGGAAAAAAATGGGAAATCTTAAAATCAATGACGCAGTATGTATGGTGGATGGTGGATACTCTAGAGTAACGGGTATTTTTGACCGTGGAATCATGGATATTTATGAAGTTATTTTTCACGATGGGTCGATAACTCATGTGTCAAGAGATCATTTGTGGAAAATACAAAACAGGAAAAGTGAATGGTTTGTGGCCCCTACATGGGAAGTAGGAACGCGTCTCAAGAAAGGACAACGAATACACATACCAACGATTAAACCATCTATGGGGCATGGAAAAAAATTATTAGTTCCTCCTTATTTATTAGGTTTATTGTTGGGTGACGGTGGACTTACATCTAATTGCGCCATTATCACAACCACAGACGAAGAAATTAAATTACATTGTGAAAATTCTGCAAGGACTTTGGGATTAAAGTTAAATCCTTGTTCAAAAAATAATAAAAATGAGATTTCATATCGTTTTACTACAGGGGTAAGTGGTAGGCCGAATGAATTAATAAATAGGTTAAGAAAAATTGATGTCTGGGGGAAGGGTTCTAGAACAAAGATTGTTCCGTCGACTTATTTGTATTCATCAAAGAAACAACGTCTAGAGATACTTCGTGGATTAATGGATACTGATGGATGGATTTCTGGCGACTTTACAGGATTTTGTTCAACAAGTGAAAAACTTGCTGATGGGGTCATACAACTAGTCCAGTCTTTGGGGGGCACAGCGAGAAAGTCGTATAAGAAATCTGTCAAGGCTTGGAACGTCTCTATAAATGCGAAAATTAATCCGTTTAAATTGTCACGAAAAGCAAATAAATGGAAGAGATTTACGAAGTATCCTGCAACCAGAATATTTAAGTCAATTAGAAAAGTAGGAAGTGAATTAGTGCGGTGTATTTCTGTTAGTGCTCCAGATCGCTTGTATATAACAGATGACTATATTGTTACTCATAATACTTTGCAGTCTTTAGCGTATATCGTTAACCAGAATCATAAGCGAGTTCTGATAATTACTCCGGCATCAGTGAAGNNCATAACACTCATTCCTCATGATACCGAATTGGTTATAATTAATTACGATATTCTGAAGAAATTCTACAATGAATTGATGAAGTATAAGTGGGACGTACTTATTGCAGACGAGAGCCATTATTGTAAATCTCAGTCTACAATCAGATCCAAGATCGTAAAACAATTGTCTAGAAATATTCCCCATGTTTTGCTTTTAACCGGAACACCAATTTTGTCACGTCCAATCGAGATGTTTAATCTTCTCAATATGATCGATCCGGCTACTTGGAATAATTGGTATAGTTACGCGATAAGATACGCCGGGGGTAAACAGGGGAAATGGGGTTTTGATTCTTCTGGTGCCACTAATCTGGAAGAGTTAAAAACAAGAATAAGCAAATATTTTTTACGGAGAAAAAAGGAAGATGTTTTGAAAGAATTGCCACCCAAGAACAGAATTGAAATTCCTATGGAATTACCGGCCGAAGAAAGAGGTCAATATCATCTAGTTGAAGAAAATCTTATCAAGTATTTTAAGGAATATAAAAAAGAAAAGACAGATAGAGAAATTGCAAAAACCTTACAAGGAGAAAAACTCGTCAAGTTAAACCTATTAAGAGAAATTAATTCGATGGGCAAGATACCGACTGTAAAGGAAATGATTCAAAACATACTTGACGCTGGGGAGAAAGTAATTGTCTTTAGTTGCTTTAACGCTCCGCTCATAGAACTGAGCGAGATGTTCGAAGAGGAATCAGTTTTGCTGTTGGGTAGCACACCAATCGAAGACAGGCAGGAAATGGTTAGAAAGTTTCAAGAAGATCCAAACACAAAAATATTCTTTACGGGTATAAAGAGTGGCGGCACGGGAATCACATTAACGGCAGCGTCTAATGAAATCTTCATAGACTTTTCATGGACACCATCAGATCACGAACAAGCCGAGGGCCGCGCGCATCGCCCAGGTGCCGAGTACGAATGTTTAAACATCTATCAAGTTGTCAGTCGCGATACGATTGACATCTTTATGAAAAAACTTCTTCTTTATAAACAGGAA
Source organism: Ignavibacteriales bacterium (assembly GCA_003142915.1). GTDB lineage: Bacteria > Bacteroidota > Ignavibacteria > Ignavibacteriales > Ignavibacteriaceae > FEN-1297. The sequence continues at coordinate 3,394 of PLNZ01000030.1, forward strand.
ATTATCACTCAATTGATAGAAAATCCTGAGATGGAGAAGGAGAAAACAGGGTCGATGATAGATGCCTATTTAGCAACATTAGAAGCAAATTATGAAAAATAAACAATCCAAAAAAGAAATAGCACAAATAAAAACAATTCGAACATATCATGACGATGATTGTCCTAACTGCGGTTTTCCAGAAACGATAATGATTAGAAGAGAGGATACTATGGAAATAATTCGCGAAGAATGTTCGAAAAAGTGTGGATGGTATAGAAACATAAAATAATATGAAATATTATGTAGACGGATTTCTTAATGGAAGAGGTAATCCGTGCCTGCGCGGCGGAGGTTATACAATAGCAGACGAAAAAGGAAAAGTAATTGAGCATGAACAAATTTCAAGTTCCTCTCTCACTAACAATGAAGCAGAAGTTACAGGTATAGTAAGAGTATTAGAAATATGTCATACTTTAGACGAAATAAGTACTGATTCCAAATGTTGTCTGATTTGGGTAAAAGCGGGTTTTTCTAGAGCTCGTCCAGATNNCGTTTATTAAAAATTGGTAATAGATTGTGGCATGAGAAAATGGTGAATCTACATTGGGAACGTAGAGAGAAGAATTTGGCAGGATTCCTCAATGAGTTTAGTAGAGGAAAATTAGCAAAAGGTTATATTAATATTATTTAACACAAACAAAAATATGAAAATAAGATTATTCGGTAGGGATTTATTCGAAGCAAACACATCGCGTGGCGATATGCTTATTGGGTCTAGTATGTCAAGACAAAAGGAATCTAAGTATCTTTTGGACTTTTACACCATGAGAGACAATAATAACAATTGGGGGAATGAATTCGTTCAATTTTCTAACACTGCTAGTGGAGCAACAATTACTTCGGCTCAAATAATTCAAGAAGCAAAACCCGAGAAACCAAAACTTACACCGAAAGATGTTTATAAATTGAAACTCCTTCACAAGGAAGCATTCAAGTTGAATGTCGATCCTGTTTACATCGATAAACAAATCGCGGAGTTCACGGATAAACTCGCGGTCATAAAATCGGAGGAATTCGATATGTCGAGAGGTGCGAATGAAGTCGCAAGTGTCATCACGCGTCTCGAGAATCGTAAGAAATACGCAGAAGTCAAAGCTATGTTTGAAGAGTATCCTTATACATTTACCAGCAGGATTGCCGAGGTGTTGAAAGAAAATGACTATTTAAAGATGGGGCAAGTATCTCAATTCGTTGCGGATATGCCGAATGAGGCAACTACGCAGATGAAGAAATATAATGCTGGATGTAAGAAACTTTGTGATAAACAGGCGGTGTTTTATATTATCGCGGATAAGAAAGACTTTGAGAAGACGGAGAAAAGACGTGATCCAATATTGCTAGCGCAGTCGCCGTTTGGACACTTTTGGCAGATTTTAGGTGCATGGGACAAGGAGATGCTTTTGCTTGAAGATCTATAAAATGAAAAACCCAATTACTAAAAAATGTGCTTATTGGATGGAGTGTGGTGCTAAGGCGTGGGTGGAAGTTTTTCCTAAAAACAGAAAAAACTTTTCTTACAAAGAATTACAGGATTTCGTTCGTTATGAAAACGAGAGGATGGTAGAAATCGTGAATTTACCCAACGGAGAACTTATGGTAGTAAATGAAGAGGGCAAACTTATAGGATTGCCGGTTAATGAATTGGCAACAGATTTATGGAAGGAAGTTTATCCGATAGATGAATATCCTCTCAACAATGACGAATTAATTGTCGGGAATGCATTATTGTGTCCGTCTAATATGATCAAATAACTTAAAAAAGTCTAAAAAATATGAAAAAGCAAATAACTAAAACAGAAGAAGAATCTGAGAACGAATCGGTAAAAGACATAATGAAGAGATTACAAAAAAAATATGAATATATAGAGATAATAGATTCAAATCCTAACGTATCAGGAATTGTAACTTCTCCTACAGGAAGTTTTGGATTAGATTATGTATTAGGTTGCGGCGGCCTGCCCAGATCTAGGATGATCGAGTTGTTTGGTCAAGAATCATCAGGAAAGACCGCGCTAGCCCATCATTTAATTTCGCAGGTTCAAAAGTCGGGGGGTAAAGCCGTGTTATTTGATGTGGAGTTTTGCTATGATCCCATTTATTCTTCTTCTCTGGGGGTGGATACCGAAAAACTTGTTGTAATTCAATCTCTCACTCTAGAATCTACAATGGAAACAATGAAAGAATTGGTTGAAAGTAATAAATTTGATCTTATTGTTTTAGACAGTATCGATGGTTTGGTTCCGCAATCAGAAGCAGAGGGCGAATTCCTAAAGGACACAATGGGATTAAGGGCCCGTAAATTGGGTTCAGCACTTCGGGTATTGGTAGGTTCAGTCGGGCGCTCAAAGACAACTGTTATATTTGTAAATCAACTTAGAGAAAAACTTGGAATTGTGTATGGGAAAAAAGAAACTACACCCGGCGGGAAAGCTTTAAAGTTTTATTCTTCAGTTCGTCTAGAAGTATCAAAAGGCAAGAGAATCGAGGGTCCAAACGAAACACAAATTGGAAATGAAATTAGAATAACTTCTGTGAAGAACAAGGTTGGTTTTCCATGGAAAAGTACTAATCTAGATCTTTATTACGGGCGTGGTATCGACACTGTGGCGGACGCCGTTGATTTCGGTGGAAAAATCAGCGCCATTAGCTTAACGGGAAATACCTATTCATTCGGTGAAAAAGTTCTTGGAGTGAGTCGTGAAAAAGCAATTAAAACAATTACTGAAGATCCTGTATTATTTGAAGATATCAAAAAAGCAATCACCGAAAAAATAAAATCCAATGCCGCCTAACACCAAAAAAACTATAGTTAAAAAGATTTACGCACTCATGATTGAGTTCTCTAATACATCTTTTTTAAGTGTTCATTATACTTATTCATTAGAAGATGCATTCAAGATGGCAAAGATCGAGTTTTGGAAACAAAATCCAAAACTTCTAACTTCAGTGCTTACTGATTCAATGCTTGGGGCACGAATCGGCTTGTTCTCGATAAAAACAGTAGCCGAATTAACAAAGACACAAGAAATACTTCCCCAAATTCCTGAAAATAATCACGAAAAAATATCACAAGTTTTTGATTCTTTTCTAAAAGAGATAAAACCTGGTGAGATAAAACAGAATTCTGTTGTGGAAACAGGTCTAAAAAAGGTAATCATAGACAAAAAGAACGAAGTGATGAAAGAAATCATAAAAAATAAAGATCGAATGATGTTTGAAAGTGTTAAAACATCATTTACTGAAGCGGAACGCAAATATATAGAAGAACACCTTAAATAAAGTGTCAATAAGATATACACTTGACAAGTAAACTGCTTG
>PLNZ01000076.1 GCA_003142915.1 Ignavibacteriales bacterium
TATAATTCTTGGCTTGTTAAAAACAGAAATTCGCATCGCCTGAGCTTTGTAAAATTCCGGGTTTTTAAAAGCGGCTAATCGTTTTATAGCATTTAATGCTCGCTGAGAAAAACCGGCCTTTGGAACATAAATCATATTGGCTTTTACAAGATTTATTTTCTCAGGGAAGTCATCTCTGATTAAAGGAAGTGCCTGCATTTTCTCCCATGGTTTCGGAAATTCTTCATCACCCCCTCTTAACGTGCCTAATTCGTTTCCTTTCAGAGAATTAGATAACTTCGATATTAATGTTTCGACTTTATCTTCCGATAATTTTTTCATTAAACTCAGAAATTCCCACTGATCTGAATACGGTTTAAAATATTCATCAATGAAAACACTGTTGTCTTTTTTCCTGGCAGTCTTCTGCAGGGGAAGAGCAATCAGATTACCAAAACCGCCTTTGGGCATGGTATCTTGATTAGGAAATAATCTGTCATAAGAGTTGAATTTAATCTCGTGCCGCTTATTCATTGCAGAGGAAAGTAAAACTGTTCCAAATTTTCGAGCTTGAACGGCAGATATTCGTTCTTCAAAAAAGAACCAAACATGAGCGCCGTTACCGGATCGTGAGCGCTCAATAGCGAAAGAAATATCTACCTCTGTGCACACACTTCTTAATACACTGATGTCTTTGTCCCAACCTTCATCGTCAAAATCTATAGCTAAAAAATAGCTGGTTTCATCAAGCTGCAATGGATAAATGCCTACGACAATATTTCCCCTTAAATGTTCTTCAATAACATTTCTATTTATAATCTCAAAGTTTTTATTTGCACACTCAGAACATTTTATCTTTGGTTTATTGCAAATTCCAATTTTCCATTCATTAAAACACACTGGTGAATATCCTGATTCGCCTTTTTTATTTTGCCATCTTTTTGCATAGACATCTTCTCTTCCTTTAAAGAGTGACATGAATAGATTTATCTTTTCTTCCGATATACTCTTTTGATTAACTGTTAGAATATGATTTGGTTCGGACGGGATGTCTAGAAGTCTCTCCGATGGAACTTCCCCTTTGACATTTTCTGTAACGACCGGGATTGTCGCTTTGCTACTAATTTCATTTGAAGAATTGAGATTAGCAAGTTGAGCCTGCAATCTTTTATTCTCGGCTTTTAATTTATCATTTTCAATTAATAAGGTTTGATATTTATTTAAAATTGATAAATAGTTTATTTCATCATTTCTCATAGAATTTAACAATATATTATACTGCTAATGTTCCCAATTAGTATCATTAAATTTACTTTGTTAAAATACTATTATTACTTCAAAGTAATCTTAGCAATATTCTTAATAAAAGTACTATTATTAAAATGCATATCCCTGATATAACTATAAATATTAAACAACCTCCCCTCAAAAGTATTCTTCCAAGCTTCTGCTGCCGTCCACTTTTTGAGAGAGAGGTATACCGATAGTCCTTGATATTCTTGCCTTCGCCGCGGACAAACCAATAAACTGGCGCCAGGACCAGCCTCCTAAATTCATATTGTAACTCCTTTCTATTAATTATCATGTTGATCTATATTATTTAAATCTTCCTGGTTTACTAGCCTTCTACACGTTGGGCAAGTAAATGGTTCTTCTTCTTCGATCTCAACTGTTATGACAGTGGGAAGTAACTTTCTTCTTCCCATCTGATATTATCAAGAGCTTCGTTATAGCCATCGATTACTTCGTGAAGACCTAACTGTTCGCCAGTTAAGGGGTAAAGCAATGAAAAGAAGGCGAACCTCCTCTTCATAGTTCTTATACTAATTTATTTTAATAAAAAGCTTGTGTAGTGAAAAAAGAATTGCTAATTTTTAACTGGGTATTGTCTGGAATAATCCAGTGCCCATAAAATCCAGAGTTAGCGAAGCAAAAAAGCATGAGGGATGGTAAGCTTTTTGAAAACAGTGGCCTTAAATAGAACCTCTCTTGAATTGGTTGGACTAAAAGATACTTTTTCGACTTTTCCTTAGTGATCATCTTTTTAGAAAATGAAAATTATTTTAATTATGAAGCTATGCTAAGCTATTGGTACATATATAAACGACTGCATGTCGATCTTTGTTCCTTTGATAAATATTATGTGGAGTATAAATAATATTAAATCTGCTTCTTTGATATGAAATGTCAAGATTATAAACTAATCGAGTTTATTTGCTCAAAGTATTTTGAATCAAGGAGGTGAAATATATGGCAGAGAATGTCAGTTCAAACGTCCTTTTTCATTTTACAAATTCTATGGACAACCTCAAAAGTATTCTTAAGAATGGCTTTATCCCCCACCATTGTTTTGAGTATACGCTTGACCCTACTGATAAGAAAGCAGCCGCCGAACGGCGTCCCCCTAGGTTCGCAGTACCAATGGTGTGCTTCTGCGACTTACCTCTGTCGCTAATTAAAAAGCATCTTGAAGAATATGGCCCTTTTGGCATTGGATTGGACAAGAGGTGGGGGTTGAAGAACAGAGTTTCGCCTATCCTTTACACACACCGCTCTGCACAGACTCTCCAGCCCATATTGCAACTCATCCCAAAGGATGACAAAGTAAATGATTATAAAGTAGAAAATGACTTGAGGCTTCTAGCTGCCTATACAAAACCCTTCATTGGTCCAGCATGGAGAAACAAAAAGGTTAAGCGAAACGTAAAGTTTTATAACGAAAGAGAATGGCGATATGTGGTGAGAATAAAATGGGACGAAACGTTGTTTTTGAATTGGGAAGACTACCACAATGAAGCTAAGAGGAACAAACTTCACAAGCGTTTCAAGAATCAAAACGCACTTTTGATTTCTCCAGACTCCATTCAATATTTGATAGTGCCATATGATAAGGAAGAAAATAACATTCTTGAATTGTATAAATACATTATGAGTCTTTACGCTCGGCGTTACAGCCGAGAGGATGCAATGCTAGTGACCACTACTATTATGACGGATGACTGTATAAAGGAGGATGTTTGAAGATAATACGCAACAAGCAATTCAATAATAATTGTTTTTAAAGCTACATTGCTGAGTTGGGCGACAA
>PLNZ01000056.1 GCA_003142915.1 Ignavibacteriales bacterium
ATGATGATACTGCGGGAATTATTCTTGAACTTGTTCAGGGAGAAGGTGGAATAAATATAGGCGATAAAGAATATTTCAATGCAGTCCGTAAACTTTGCGATGAGAAGAACATCCTTCTTATAATTGATGAAATACAGACAGGTTTCTGCCGTTCCGGTAAAATGTTCGCTATTGAACATTACGGAATTGAAGCTGATATGATGACGCTTGCAAAATCAATCGGCGGCGGATTTCCTATGGGCGTATTATTATGCTCTGATAAAATCAAAGCAGGTCACGGTAAACACGGCTCTACTTTCGGCGGTAATCCTCTTGCATGCGCTGCAGGAATTGCTGCGATTGATTTTATGCTTGAAAATAAACTCTGGGAACAAGCCGAAGCCAAAGGAAAATATTTCTATGATAAATTATCGGCTCATAACCTTGCGGCAGTTCGCGAAATAAGAGTATTTGGATTTATGATAGGAATTGAACTTAAAGATAAATCCCAGCCGGTAATTGTTGAACTGCTTAAAAGAAGAATTCTTTCATTACCTGCGGGAACTACCGTACTTCGTCTTCTTCCCCCGCTCGTTATCAGCTATGAAGATATAGATACTGTAATAAAGAATCTGGTTGAAATCCTGCAATAACCCAAAGTAAAATAGACTTTAAATAGTCTTGTAACATTGTTGTTGCAGGGCTATTTCTATTTATATTAAGTTTGAATATTGACAATGCGTGCATAAAAGCGTACGTTTGTATAAAAAGAACGGCATTTTATGAGAACAATAAATTCAACACTCGCAAGAAATAGTATCTATGAATTAATAGATAAAACAAACGAAAACAGCGAACCTATAACTATTACAGGTAAAAGAGGAAATGCAGTTTTGGTTTCGGAAGACGATTGGCGGGCAATTCAGGAGACCCTTTTTCTTGTATCCATACCTAATATGAGAGAATCAATTATTGCCGGAATGAAAGAACCGATAAGTAAATGTTCTAATAAAATTGTATGGTAAAGTGGAAAGTCTTATTTACAAAACAGGCATTAAAAGACGCAAAGAAAATAAGTGCAGCCGGATTGAGGCAAAGAGCAGAAAAAATCATATCAATCCTTGAGAAAAAACTTCTTCAAAATCTTCCACCTTACGAAAAACTCGTTGGCGATCTTACCGGTGCTTATTCACGCCGGATCAATATTCAACATAGGATTGTATATCAAATATACGAAGATCTTAAAACCGTAAAAATAATACGCATGTGGACACACTATGAATAAAAAAATATTATATAGCCGTCTTATCATATTCTTATTTGGTTTTCAATTCTTAATTTATGCCCAATCTGTTAAGATTCATATAAATAATTATAAATCCGATAAAGTTGTTATCTACTCTTTAAGCGGTGAAAAAGTTACTATTGTAGATTCAATAGTTGCTGATTCCAAAGGCAATTATGAATTCTCATTATCTGCTAAAAATTTGCATCCGGGATTCTATCGTATAGCTTTTGATAAGAAAAAACAACCTCCACAAAACATGAACCAGACACTATGGATTGATTTTGTTAATGACAATGAGAATGTTTCAATTGCTACCGATATCAACAATATATCGGATAGTTTAAAAATAATAGAATCGGAAAGCAACATATTGTTGTATTCTTTTCTAAAACTTAATAAAGCATATAAAACAAAAACAGATTTGCTTCAGGTAATACTAGGGAACTATCCAAAAGATGATGATTTTTATAAAACCACACAAAACAAATTAACACAACTCCAAAACGAATACATAGAATTCGTAAATGTAACAGCACAGAAAAATCCGCAGTCGTTTATTGCAAAGTATATTAGGTCTGCTCAATTGCCTATAGTCGATATTGCAGTTCAACCACAACAGCAACTATTATATCTAAAAGCACATCCTTTGGATAATGTTGACTTCAAAAACAGCGCACTTATTAATTCCGATGTTTTTACAAGTAAAACAATCGAGTATTTGACTTATTACAGAAATCCTCAATTACCTAAAGAACTTCTCGAAAAAGAATTTTTAATAGCAATTGATACATTATTGAATAAAGCTAAAGTCCATCAGCTTGTTTATAAACATATTACCGAATACTTGATTGACGGATTTAAGAAATTCGGCTTTGATAAAGCGCTCGATTATATTGTAGACAATTATGTTATTAAAGATGATATCTGTCTGGATGTAAAAACAGAAGGAATGATTAAAAAAAGAATTGAACAGGCAAAAAATTTTAAGATAGGGAATACTGTCCCAAATATTATTATTACAGATATATCGGGCANNTTATTGTATTTTACGCAAGCTGGTGTCCTCACTGTAAAGAGTTAATGCCTAAGTTGAATGAATATTATAAAAACAGGAAAGATAAGAAGTTCAAAATTCTTGCAATTTCATTGGACACAACAAAAGAAGATTGGTCCGGATTTGTAAAAGCAAATTGCCCGGACTTATTAAATGTTTACGATTTGAAAGGTTGGGAAGGAAAGGCATCAATTGATTATTTTATTTTTGCTACGCCAACAATGTTCGTAGTTGATAAGGATTGTAAGATAATCGGCAAACCGATGACGTATGAGGAAGTACAAAAAAGTTTGTAAGACTGGCTGATCCTTTTAT
>PLNZ01000338.1:0-26319 GCA_003142915.1 Ignavibacteriales bacterium
TTAATCACAAGAACCGGGAAATCAATAATATAGAAGAACAAAAGCAAAATCTTCTGGAAAAACAGCAGCAACTCAATAAGAAAGTCGAAAAAACCGGACAAAAGATTAAATCGATTGAAGAAAAGCAATCTGAACTATCCGAAGAAATTGAATTAAAAAAGAAAGAACTTCTAGGATATACGGAAAAGTTAAATGAAATTATTAAAGAATATACAAAGATCCGGGAAAATGTCTTCGCATTACAAGATAAGGAAAATAATCTTATAAAACGAATAGATGAGTTAACTGGTGAAGAAAAATCAAGGAGCGAGTTTGCCAAAGAACTAAGAGAATTCGATAAAGAATTAGCGGAAAAGCATAACTTATTGGATGAAGCAGAACATAATTATAGAAATCTTTCAGAGGAAGCCGGATTTAAAGAAAAAGAAATTTTTACCATAAACCAATCTCTCTCTATAAAAGCAAACAGGCTGTCGAAAATAAACCTGGAACTGCTCAATATGGGGAAAAAATACGAGGAACTGAAAACCGAAATAAAAAGATATGAAATATTAAAATTAGAACTTCATCAAAAATTTACTGAAGAAAAAATTGCAGCAGACAGTTTTACCGAACAGGCTTCCAGGTTACGGGAAATTGTCCCTCTGCTTGAAAAAAGGAAGAAAGAAATTGAACAAAGCAATTCAATGCTTGAAACCCGTTTTGCTGAGATGTTTCAAAAATTTAACAAGGAATTATCTGAGTTAACTAAAAGGAGAAATATTCTTGAACAAATAATTTTAAAGAAAGAAAAAGATATAGATGAAAAGGATATAGCACTGATTGAAAAAATTTCAGCTCTTGAAGAAAGTGAAAAAATTCTAAACGCAAGACAGGCAGAGATTGAATCGTTCGAAAAACAGATTAATCTATTGAACGATCAAAAAGAGATGCTTCAGACCGATTTACAAAAGATTGACGAAGATGCTGTTGAAAGGAAAAATTACAACGGCGATATGCGAATGGAAATGGAACTTTTAATGAAAAAGAGAACCTCACTGGAAAAAGGAATCCAGGAATTATTAAGAATGACCGGCGACAGTTACAGCAAAGCAGGTGTCCGAAAACTGAAACTGGATGATGAGATACGGGAATACGAAGAAAAAATACTTAATTACAGGGAAAAAATTAACGATTTGATGAAAGAACTTACACAACTTCAGGCTTCAATTAGTTCGATTGAGGTTGAACATGAAGAACATAGAGCAACTATTTCCAAGATGGTAACAATGAAGAAGCGGCTGCATGAAGAAATATTAAAACAGCAGGCGGCACTTCAGAAATTTCAAAAAGTACGGGAGAAATTAAAAATTGAACAGGCAATATCGAAAAGTTCGCAGGCGGCTGGCCCTTATTTAGGAAATAAATCAGCTCCTTCTAAAAGCATTATTGAACCGGAACAGAAGAACGCTCTTATCTATAAACTGTAATCAATTTTATAAAAGCCCGGCTTTTATTTTAACCTTTCAATATTATATAAGGGAATTAAATAAATTATCTCACCGGCGGTAAGATTTACTTTACTGAATATCGCATCCATTTAAAATTTTATAAAACGAAAGTTCACTCCCTAAAAACCAGACTTTTATCAGAACACGCAGCCAGATAAAAGCCTGCTGGCTAAGAAACATAATAAATATAGTAAACCCCGAAATCATTCCTACGGCATTATCAAGCAAGATATAAAAAACAAAAAGTAAAACCGGTATTACAAGTATAAGAAGATAAAGCGTATACGTTCCAAATAAATGTCCAAAGACAAATTGAAATGACTTACCAATAGTTTTTACTACTTTCCCGGAGTCATTATGAAACAAAATAATCTTTGCATAGTCTCCAATTATCAAAATCAAAATGAATAGAACAGTAAAAATAATTACACCGGTAAGGGAAATATAAAAAAGAGAGGCTTCATTTTGAGTAGTCTCATAATTGGTTGAAAGAATTTTACTCAGGGGGAAAAATATAATTACAGCCGTTAAAAATTGAATAATTAGTAAATAAATCCCCAACCGGAAAAATCTAAAGAAATATTTTTCACATCCTGTCAGAAAGTTCAGTATTGAAAATTTCATATTCCCATCACTAAGAACATTTAAGATGCCGCCGGTAAAAAAAACCGTGAACAAAAAATAGAATATCCCCATCCAGAGCGCAGCTAATATAAAAATATTTATAACTTTTCCCGATGAATTCATAAAATCAGAAAATATAGTATAATTAAAATGTTTCAATAAGGCATGAAGAGCCATTGAGTTTCCAGTTTGACTTAAAAGAGCCGTATGGAATGGGATTGCAAGTACGAGCGCCAGTAAAAATATAACGGCATATATAACCGCTGCCATCTTCTTGGATTTGCCCGCTGATTTTAATCCTGCAAAATATGCTTTAAATATTTTCATGTTTTTAGCTGTAAAAAATTTATTAAAAAAGGGATCCTATTGAAAGCATAATGTTTTCAACCCAAAAAAGAAACTTTGCAAAATATTTGTTTATGACTGTACTTTCAGGTTCCGTTGTATAGCTGTTATTTATCCGGTTTACATCCATAGATATTTTGTTATATGGATCCACCTTTGCCCATACAACTTTTGCCGGTTTATTATAGATTAAATTATAAGTTCTGTCCCTGCCGTCCCATGTTTCAAGAATTTCTTGTCCGTTATCGAAGTGAACAAGAATTTCCACTGGCATTACTACCTCCCCAAGTCTGGATATTAAAACATTGGAATTATAATTGGGCTTATCATTTTGCCCGTCAATAAGTTTATAATATTTCTTTGCGGATACGCTATCATAGACTCCTTTTGGTGACTCAACTCTTCCAACGGTAATATTTTCAAGTTTATAATCGCATATATTTGTCCCGTATAAAACTTCATCAAAGAACCAATTCATATCTTCGCCGAATTTATTCCCAAACTCTTTACGTACAATTTCATTTACAATTGCGATGAAATCTTTTCCGCAGGGATGCTTGAATTGCCATCTTTTAAAATAAGTCTGCATTATTTCATCCATAACTTTTTGCCCAAGGATGCCTTCCAGGGTATTCATCCATGTAGTAGTTTTGGAATATGTAAATTCTCCATATCCGCCGTTAACATACTGCCATGAATTTAAAAAAACAGGCGCAATTTTAGGATTCGGCATACCGGTATAATCTTCTCTTAAATATTCCCCATCGCCGATACGAATTCCGAAAAGGTTGATGTATGAAGTATGCTTACCATAATAATTATCCATAATTCGTGTTTCGTAATAAGTGTTGAAACCTTCATCCATCCATGCTTCTTCAAATTCATTTGTAGCAAGCATCCCCTGAAAATAATTATGCCCGAATTCATGAACGACAACAACCTCGGTAAATTTTATACCGGAAGGCATTCCCCAATAACAACCAGCCGTAAAAAGAGTGGGGTATTCCATACCGGCAGAGCCGGATCCACGCAGCGGCGGATCGACTATGGTAAGATTAGGATAAGGATATTTTCCAACATATTTGTCAAAATATTCAAGAGCATAAATAACGGAATTTATATGACGATCTGCCTGGGCATAATGCTCCGGCTGCAGGAGGACTTTTATTTTGACATTCTTCCACATGGCTTCTGCGATTTTAAAACGGGGTGAGGCTGTCCAGGCAAAATCAATTACGTCTTCTGCATGAAAAGTTAAAGTTTTAGTACCGTCGCCATTCTGTTTTTCATTTTGTAAAACACCAACGGCTCCAACTTTATAATTATTTGGAATGGTAATATTAACGTTATAGACGCCAAAATCCGCATAAAATTCGGAATTTGCGTGGTACTGATGGCAGTTCCATTGTCCTTTCACAGCATAACGCTCGCCTGCTTTTTCATAAACGCCAATTTTAGGGAACCATTGTCCTACAAGAAAATAATTATCGCTAAAACCGCTTCGGGCAAAAACTTTGGGAAGCTTCGATTCAAAATTAATTTTTAGCGTGATGGTCTGTCCCGCTAAAACCGGCTTTTGAAGAGGCACGCTTATTACTGTCTGATCGTCTTTATTATTATCATCGGGCTGAATAAATTTTATTTTATTAGTTAAATCTTCTCCATCCTTTACTTTCATCGAAAGCACATCAATCCAGCCCCAATTTAAGCCGGAACTTACATCCATTTCATCGCCTCTGAGCTGTCCGCTTGATTCCTGAATAAATGTAGATTTCGTATTTTTGAAAGCATTTAAATAAAGGTGAAACCGGAGTTCGCTTATTTTATCTGTTGAAGAATTTTTCCAGTATAATGTTTCGGTTCCGGTTATTGTTTTCTTGTCCGGATTAAGTTTGACAGACATATTATAGCTTGCTATTCTGTCACTTAACGGTGGATTAAATAATTGCTGTGCAAAAGCAAATCCGCAGCATGAGAACAAAAAATAAAGAGAAAAAATAAAATATAGAGCGGAAATAAATCTTTGATGTGGTTTCATTTAGTTTATCCAAATATTAACCTTTGACTAAAATTAATTCAATAAAAAACGGAAAAAGTCATTTATAATAATATTAAAATAATTAAATTATATGCAATTAGTATTATAAAAAATTATAACTTGTACCATTATTTGTTATTGAATTCGAACTTATCTTTATTTGAAAACAAAATTCTTTTATTCAATATATTATAGGAAATAATATGCAGTCGATTGACAATATAGACCAGCTTTCGATAAATACAATAAGATTTTTATCCGTTGATGGCGTTCAAAAAGCAAATTCGGGACATCCCGGAATGCCTATGGGCTGCGCCCCAATTGCGTATATTTTGTTCACTAAGTTTATGAAACACAACCCTGCAAATCCTAAATGGTTAAACAGAGACAGATTTGTTTTGTCAGCCGGACATGGAAGCATGCTGCTTTATTCTACATTGCATCTCTGCGGATATAATATTCCTATGGAGCAATTGAAATTATTCAGGCAGTGGGGCAGCATAACACCCGGTCATCCTGAATTTGGACTTACACCCGGTGTAGAAACAACTACAGGCCCGTTAGGGCAGGGATTTGCAAACGCCGTTGGGATGGCTATCGCTCAAGAGTATCTTGCGGCTAAGTTCAACAAAGATGATATAAAATTACTCGATCACTATATTTACGGCATCTGCAGCGACGGCGATTTAATGGAAGGCATTTCTCACGAAGCCGCATCATTAGCCGGTCATCTAAAACTTGGGAAAATAATCTTCTTTTATGACAACAACGGAATAACTATAGACGGTTCTACCTCCCTGGCTTTTTCCGAAGATGTTGGTAAAAGATTTGAAGCTTATGGATGGCATGTTCAGCATGTAGAAGATGTAAATGATCTTAACGCAATTGAAACAGCAGTAAAAAATGCACAAGCTGCAAATGATAAACCTTCTATTATCGTTACAAAAACTCATATTGGATTTGGAAGTCCTCACAAACAGGATACTTCCGGCGCTCATGGCTCGCCTTTAGGAGAAGAGGAAGTTAAACTGACAAAGAAAAATCTCGGCTGGCCGGAAGAACCGGCATTCTTTGTTCCCGATGAAGTCCATAAACATTTTAAAACTATAGTAATAAATGGAAAAGAAGAGGAGAATAAATGGAACCTGCTGTTTATAAAATACCGTGAAAAATATCCGGAAGAGTCAAAATTATTTATTGATATGATGAACGGAGACTTAGGCGATGAATGGAAATCAAAGCTTCCTGTATTTAAAGACGACGGCAAGAAGCTGGCAACCAGAGCCGCAAGCGGAAAAGTATTAAATTCAATAGCAGCCTCGCTTCCGGCTTTAATCGGCGGTTCCGCAGATCTCGAGCCTTCAAACAACACATACTTAAAAGAATACAAAAACTTTTCCGCTGAAAACAGGAGTGGTAGAAATTTCCACTTCGGTATCCGCGAACATGGTATGGCAGGCATTCTTAACGGAATGGCAGCTTACGGCGGAATTATTCCTTACGGCGGTACATTCTTAATATTTTCCGACTATCTGCGTCCGGCAATCCGTCTCGGCTCCCTTTCTAAAATAAGACCAATTTATGTCTTTACCCATGATAGTATTGGACTGGGCGAAGATGGTCCTACTCATCAACCTATAGAACAAATAGCCTCATTACGGGCAATTCCCGGAGTAGTTATAATCCGCCCGGCAGATGCAAATGAAACTTCATACGCCTGGCAGGCAGCAATAGAACATAAAGGAAGTCCCGTAGCATTAATTCTAACGCGGCAGGGCCTGCCTGTATTAGATCAGGGGAAATATCCGTCTGCAAAAAATTTATTAAAGGGCGCTTATACCTTATGGGAATCTACCCCTTCGGGAAAAGACAGCAAAGGAACTCCCGAATTAATACTTCTCGCTTCCGGTTCTGAAGTAAGCATAACATTAAAAGCAGCCGGGATACTTGAATCAGAGGGTATAAAAGTTAGAGTAATAAGTTTTCCAAGCTGGGAACTATTTGAGCGGCAATCAAAAGAGTATAAAGATTCCGTTCTGCCGCCATCTGTTAAAGCGAGAGTTTCTATCGAGCTTGGTATTAAACAAGGTTGGGAAAAATATACCGGCGATTCCGGAGAATCAATCAGTATTGAAAAATTTGGCGCATCCGCCCCGATTGAGATACTAATGGAAAAATACGGCTTCACTACGGAAAATATTGTTGAAACCGCCAAAAAAGCGCTTAAAAATTAATAACTCCTATACAGTAAAAAAAACTTTTTATTTTAATAATAGTCGAAGGAATTATTGGGAGAATAAACCATGCACGAACGGAATCGCAATTTAAATAAATTTCTAATCGTACTAACCTTTATCTTATCATTAAGCAGCAATAATTGTTTTCCCCGGAACTCAGATTCATTATACATTGCACAGCATTACGCCAAACATGAATACATGATCCCGATGAGAGATGGGGTCAAATTATTTACTGTAGTTTATTCACCGCGGGACACATCAATTAATTATCCTATTCTGCTTAACCGTACGCCTTACAGCGTCGCTCCTTACGGTAAAAATAAATATATATCGGAACTTGGTCCATCGACACTATTTAAAGAAGAAGGTTACATTTTTGTAAATCAGGACGTAAGAGGGATGTTTATGTCGGAGGGGACATTTATAGAAATGCGTCCATATATTCCGGATAAAAAAAGTAATAAAGATATTGATGAATCAACTGACACATACGATACTATTGACTGGCTTATAAAAAACGTTGCACATAATAACGGCAAAGCTGGAATATACGGAATATCTTACCCGGGCTTTTATGCAGCAATGGGAGTTATTGATGCACATCCTGCATTAAAAGCTGCCTCTCCGCAAGCGCCGATTGCCGATTGGTTTATTGACGACGATTTTCACCGAAACGGCGCTTTTTGGCTTCCTCATGCTTTCTGGTTTTATAATGGATTCGGAGTTCCAAGACTGGAACGAATAGATCACTGGCCTGAACCTGTATTCAAAACAGATAATCCGGATGGCTATGATTTCTTTCTCAAGATGGGTTCTTTTAGAAATACAACCGAAAAGTTTTTTCAACATAAAATCCCTTTTTGGGATACAATAATGGCTCACCCTGATTATGATTCTTTCTGGCAGGCGCGTAATTCCCTGCCTCATTTTAATAATATAAAACCGGCTGTAATGGTTGTCGGGGGCTGGTTTGACGCTGAGGATCTCTATGGAGCGCTTAACACATATAAATCAATTGAGAATAAAAACAAAGACAATCATAATACTTTAGTCATGGGGCCCTGGTTTCACGGCGGCTGGGAAAGATCGAACGGGGACAGCCTTGGCAATATTTACTTTGGCAGAAAAACCAGCACATATTATCAGGAAAATATTGAATTACCATTCTTCAACTATTATTTGAAAGGTAAAGGCAGTTTCAATCAACCGGAAGCTTATGTTTTTGAAACCGGGTCTAATGAGTGGAAACAATTTAGCCGGTGGCCGCCAGACAATGTTCATCAAGAGAATCTATATTTTCATATTGGTAAATCACTCTCATTTAACAAACCAAAAGAAAGTAAAAAATTATTTGATGAATATATTAGCGACCCGGCTCATCCCGTGCCGTACACGCAGCAAATAACTCAGCACATGCTTAAAGAATATATGGATGAAGACCAGCGCTTTGCAGTAAAAAGAAACGACGTACTTGTGTATGAAACTGATCCATTAAACAAAGATATTACTCTCGCCGGTCCAATTGAAGCTAATCTTTATGTTTCCACTTCGGGTACCGATGCTGATTGGGTAGTAAAATTAATTGATGTTTTTCCGGATTCTGCAATTGGTGTTCCATCAAATCAGGACAATGGAAAAATGGGAGGTTACCAAATGATGGTAAGGGGAGATATAATGCGCGGCAAGTATAGAAACAGTTTTTCTAAACCGGAGCCTTTTATTCCAAATAAAATAACTAAAATCAGTTTTCAGCTCCAGGATGTGCTTCATACATTTAAAAAAGGGCACAGAATAATGGCACAAATTCAAAGCAGCTGGTTCCCGCTGGCTGACAGGAATCCTCAAAAGTTTGAGAATATCTACTTTGCCAACGATTCTGATTTTCAGAAGACAACTCAAAAAGTTTATTTTTCCAAAGAATTCCCGTCTAATATAAAAGTATTAATTTTACAGTAAACAATAGTATGAATAATTATGATAATTGATACTATAGAAAATTGCTCTCTCTATAAAAGACGTGGGACAAGAATTACCGACGCTTTGAATTATTTAAACGAAAATGATTTAGAAAAGCTGGAAAACGGGCGTTATGAAATTGACGGAACCGGTTATAAAGGGATATATGTAAAAATCATTTGAAGGACTTGCAATTGCTGAAACAATTATTCAGGACAAAGAGCCTTGACGCTTTGGTTCACGAAGGTGAAGATCCTACCCACCAGCTTAAACGTGCACTCGGCGCTTTTGATGTTTTAATGCTGGGGATAGGCGCTATAATCGGCGCAGGAATATTTGCTACAATAGGCACAGCTGCAGCAGGTGATGCTGCCAGACCGGGCGCGGGTCCGGCATTAATGCTTTCTTTCGTCCTGACCGGAATTGCATGCGGGTTTGCAGCTTTATGTTATGCCGAGTTTGCAGCTATGGTTCCCATTTCGGGAAGCGCGTATACTTATTCTTACGGAACGCTCGGTGAATTGGTAGCCTGGATAATAGGCTGGGATTTAATTATTGAATATGCAGTTGGCAATGTTGCTGTTGCAATAAGCTGGTCAAATTACTTTAAAACTTTTGTTGCCGGGTTTGGAATAATCATTCCCGATTGGATATCAATAGATTACCGGACGGCTTCCAAAATTCCCGGACTGCTTGAACACGCACCGCATTTATTTGGCGTTCCGATAGTATTTAACCTGCCTGCTTTTTCTATTGTTGCGTTTATAACGATTATACTGGTAATCGGTATCCGCGAAAGCGCACGATTAAACACTATCATGGTTCTTATTAAGCTTGTTGTACTTGCAATTTTCGTTTGGATTGGCTTTCATTATGTAAAACCTGCAAACTGGAAACCATTTGCACCGAACGGGTGGGCAGGAGTGCAAGCCGGCGCCGCGATTGTATTTTTTGCTTATATCGGCTTCGATGCAGTATCAACCGTTGCGGAGGAAGTAAAGAACCCTAAGCGTGATCTCCCTATCGGAATAATCGGCTCATTAATTGTTTGTACAATAATATACATATTAGTAGCTGCCGTGTTTACCGGTATAATCCCATACAAAGCTCTTGTAAAAACACTTGCAACAAGTCAGGCAGAACCGCTCACGCTTGCAATACAGTATGCAAATATTCAAAACTGGGGTAATATTCTTGTAGGTGTAATTGCATTCGGTTCGGTAATCGCACATACAGCAGTGCTGCTTGTATTTCAGCTTGGTCAGCCGAGAATTTTCTTTTCAATGGCAAGAGACGGACTGCTTCCCAAAAGCTTCGCTAAGGTACATCCTAAATTCAGGACTCCTCATGTAACTACAATTTTTACAGGGGTGGCAGTGGGTATATGCGCCATGTTTACAACAATTGATGAGATGGTTGATCTTACTAATATAGGAACTTTGTTCGCTTTTATTTTAGTCTGTACCGGTATTTTAATCCTTCGTAAGAGAGAGCCGGATAGGCCGCGGTCATTCAGAACGCCCTGGGTTCCATTAATACCTGTACTTGGAATTGTTGCTTGCTTTTATTTAATATTTGGTCTCCCGTGGATTACATGGATTAGATTTGCTGTTTGGCTACTAATAGGAATGGTAATTTATTTTTCATACGGATACAAAAAAAGCAGAATAAGGCAGGAACTATAAATAAAAATTGAGCAAAATTTCATCTTCAAAGCTTGAGCGCGGATTAGGATTAAAAGAAGCTGCTGCGCTTAATATGCTAGACATGATAGGCATAGGGCCCTTCATTGTACTGCCTATAGTAATCCAGGAGATGAGAGGACCGCAATGTTTGCTTGCATGGATTTTAGGCGCTTTACTTTCCGTTATGGACGGCGCAGTCTGGTCTGAGCTTGGCGCCGCAATGCCAGCAGCCGGGGGTAGTTACGTATTTCTAAAAGAAATTTACGGACCAAAGAGCTGGGGAAAATTATTTTCCTTCCTTTTAATCTGGCAGACAATTTTCCAGGCGCCGCTTGTTATTGCATCGGGGGCAATCGGCTTTTCACAGTATTTTACATTCTTAGTCCCACTGGGCCCTATAGGACAAAAAATCATTTCCGGACTTTTAGTTATTGCCATCGTTATCCTGCTTTACCGGCGAATTACAACTGTTGGTAAGATTTCATTATTCTTGTGGATAGGAGTAATCGCAACCATATTATGGCTCATATTTGGCGGGGCTACTCATTTTAATCCCAAAATAGCTTTTGATTTTCCCACAGGAGCTTTTGATTTTTCCTTTATCTTTTTTGCAGGACTCGGCAGCGCTTCCGTTCAAACAATATATACTTATCTCGGTTATTACAATATCTGTAATCTCGGCTCCGAAATTAAAGAGCCGGAAAAGAATATTCCCAAAAGCATTCTTATATCCATTGTAGGTATTGCAGTACTTTATCTTTTAATGCAGTTAAGCGTGCTCGGCGTTGTCCCGTGGCGTGAAGCTATGAACTCAAAATTTATCGTCAGTACTTTCGTTGAGAGGATTTACGGTTCAAACGCAGCAATAATAGCGACAATTCTAATTTTATGGATTGCTTTTTCTTCTCTGTTTTCCGCTGCGCTTGGTTATTCAAGAATTCCTTATGCGGCTGCTGTTGACGGATCATTCTTCAAAATATTTTCACACACTCATCCTAAGAAAAATTTTCCGAATGCCTCTCTGCTTATTCTCGGTACAATTGCATTTGTATTTAGCCTGCTGTTTAGGTTAAAAGAAGTTATCAGCGCAATACTCGCAATGAGAATTATAATTCAATTCATCGGACAGGCAGTAGGCATAATGATATTAAGAAGCAAAAAGCCTTCCTCATTTTTTCCATTTAAGATGTGGCTGTATCCTTTACCTGCTCTTATCGCAATCCTAATGTGGATAGGATTATTCCTTTCAACAGGGATGTATTTTGCTATCGGGGGTGTTATTGTAATAATTGTTGGAGCGATCGTATTTTTTATTAGAGCTTATTATAAAAAAGATTGGCCGTTTACGGAAATTTTGTAGAATACTTTTTTACACGTTCCAAAGAGTCAAACAGCACCGGTGTCAGTTCAAGGATTTCAGAAATTATCAAAAGATCTATATCCCCGCCTTTTTTGGCATCATCAACCCTTGACCCATATAATTTAACTTCTGCATTTGTGTCAAACCCATTTATAACAGATTTAATAGCAATTATTTCTTTATCATTCAGGCGCATGTTCTCACAATTAAATTATTTATGAAAAGTAATAAACTTTTAGACCGAGATGCTTTTCCATTAGATCAAAATCATGGTCATTATGAAACAGAATAAAATTATTTGAATCGACGATTATAAAAATCCGGGTATTAAATTTTATAATCCTGGTTATTATTCAAATACATTATCTTTAAAATATGTAAGTCTTCATAAGAAATTTCATTATTAAACTTTGCATAGATTGTTTTCATAGTTGAAATGCCTTCTTCTTTAAAGGCTTCAAAAACTTTTTTGTGCTGTTCAGCCGGAAGAGAAATCTGTTCCATCAAGCCTTCGATTCTTATTTTGTGCCCCTCATTTGCATACCTTGCTATATGGGTAACAATAGTTTGTGTCTTTACTTCAAATTCCTCAGCCAATTCCTTAATTGAAGCGCCGTTATTAAAAGATTCCGCTACGATTATATGTTTTAATACCTGGGAATTATTTCTTGATTTTCGCCTGCTGCCAATTACCTGCTGCCTTTTATTCAAATTACCGGTAATGTTCTTTTTTTTGCAATATCTTTTAATAATTGACAGGAACACATTGCCGTAATGTTCCAGTTTGTTTATTCCAATGCCGCTGATTCTTAATAAGCCCGCTTCATCACGCGGGTAATCCGTAGCCATCTGCGCTAAAGCCTTGTCTGAAAAAATTACATAAGGAGGGATGCTCTGCGCTTCAGCAAGTTCTTTCCTTTTCACGCGTAATAATTCAAACAATTCCATATCATAAGACTGTTCAACTTGCTTTAGTTTTTTAGATGAAGTTTCCGGTTCTTTAATAAAGCCTGATACCTTTTGGTTTTTAAACAATACACCTGAAGATCTCTCCGTAAGTTTTATACTGCCGAATTCCAGGTCTCTATTTAATAGTTCTTTACTGACTAATTGATTGGCAAACATGTGCCACTGCTTTTTAGTATACTCTTTTCCTATTCCAAAAACGGTTAAATTTTGATGGCCGTTGCTCAATATCCTGTCGGTATCATTCCCCATTAAAACATCAATCAAATAATTCACGCCGAAAACCTCACCGGTCCTCTTTACTGCAGAAAGAAATTTTTGTGCCGGAATAGTAATATCCGTCATTTCTTTTTCGGCGGCAATACAGTTATCACACATTTGGCAGTCAAAATTTTTATATGTCTCGCCAAAGTAATTAATAAGCGGATGCCTTCTGCATATTTCAGATTCCGCATATTTAACCATAGCGCTTAAGTGAGCCTTCGCGGAGAGCCTTTCTACTTCATCTTCTTTCCGGTCTATAAAATAATTTATTTTAGCAATATCGGCATAGCTGAATAAAAGAAGGCAGTCCGACCTTAACCCGTCGCGCCCGGATCTGCCTATTTCCTGGTAATACGATTCTATGTTCTTTGGAAGATCATAATGAAGCACAAACCGGACATTGGATTTATTGATCCCCATCCCGAATGCGATTGTAGCAATAATAATTTGCACCTCATCTTTAATAAATAGGTCCTGGTTCCGGTTTCTTTCGTCATCAGGTAACCCGGCATGATACGGTTTAGTCGAATATCCAAGATAAGCCAGGTCTTCATGCAGGCTGTCGACCTGCTTTCTTGAAAAGCAGTAAATGATTCCGGACTGGTTTTGATGTTCCTTTAAAAACTCAACTGTCTGCTGAAAAGGATCCTGCTTTGGAATAACCTGTAAGAACAAATTTTCCCTGTTAAAGCCGGCAATAAATTTTTTATGCTCAGCCATATTTAAGTTTTTTACTATATCGTCCTGTACTCTTGGAGTGGCGGTAGCGGTAAGTCCGATGCAGGCAGCGGAAGGAAAAATTGTTCTGAATTTTCCAAGCTGCCTGTATTCCTTTCTGAAATCATGTCCCCATTCGGAAATACAATGCGCTTCATCAACAGTAATACAGTCCACGCGTATGCTTTTTAGCAAGTTTACAATTTCATCTTTTAAAAGGGATTCGGGAGCGATATATAGAAGCTTTGCTTTTAGATTTTTAACATTTTCAAAATTATTTCTATAATGTTCAGGAGAAAGGGAGCTATTCAGCAGCGCTGTTTTAACCCCAAGCTGTCTAAGCTGTTCCACCTGGTCTTTCATTAAGGAAATAAGAGGTGAAACGACAATTGTTATCCCTTCAAAGATTAATGCCGGGATCTGATAACAAACGGATTTTCCGCCCCCTGTGGGCATTACTACAAGGGAATCCTTTTTATTTAAAACGTTCTGAATTATTTCCAACTGTAATGGCCTGAATGAATCATAACCAAAAATGTCTTTTAATATTTTTTTTGCTTTATCCATTTCAACTGAATAAAATATTTATATCATCTTTAGTCAGATTTTTAAGAATACCGCTTTCACTTGTAATAATGTTTTCAACAAGTCTTTTTTTCTTATCCTGGAGATGCAGAATTTTTTCTTCAACGCTGTCTTTTGTTATAAATTTATAAACAAATATATTTTTGTTTTGTCCTATCCGGTGCACTCTATCCGTTGCCTGTATTTCAACGGCAGGATTCCACCATGGATCATAGTGGAAAACATAATCGGCAGCGGTCAAATTCAAGCCGAAGCCGCCCGCTTTAAGACTTATTAAAAACACTTTTATCTTTTCATCATTTTGAAAGCTATTTACACAGCTTTTCCTATCTTTTGTACTGCCGGTTAAATATTCATGTAATATCTTTTCTTTATCCAGATAAGCTTTTAATATGTTAAGCATCGAGACAAATTGAGAGAAGACAAGTATTTTATGATCCTCCTCCAGAGCTTTTCCAAGTAATTCTTTAAATTCTTCAAACTTACCGGACTTACCGGTATAATTATTTTTAACAAGCAAAGGATGATTGCAAATTTGCCGGAGCCTGAGCAGCCCTTCAATTACTTTAATGCCGGATTTTTTAATTCCCTTTTTTTCAATTTCCTTAACAATTTCATCCCTGATGGAATCCCGCCATAAATTATAAGTTTTTTGCTGCAATGAGTCCATTTCGCAATAATGTATAATTTCCGATTTTGCGGGAAGTTCTTTGGCAACTATATTTTTTGTCCTTCTTAAAATAAAAGGATATATAGTTTTCCTTAAATATTCTGCCGCAGAAGTGTCGTCAACTTTTTGGATCGGTTTAACAAAAGCTTCCTGAAATTTGTTTAAAGAACCAAGCATACCGGGATTAAGAAAAGATAATTGCGACCACAGTTCATTTAAATTATTTTCAATCGGAGTTCCTGTTAAACAAAGCCTGTGCTGCGCATTTAATGTTCTTATCACTTTAGAGGTTTTGGCAAGAGGATTTTTTATTTTTTGTGATTCATCTAAAATTATATAATTAAATTCCCTTTCCTTAAAAATTGCGATATCCCTGAGAACTATAGGATAACTCGTCAATACTACATCATAATTTTCAAAATGAAGTAAATTCTCTTTAATACGGCTGTTCCCGGTATGATTCAAAATATTTAACCCGGGTGCAAATTTTTCAGCTTCACTCAGCCAATTAAAAACAACGGAAGTGGGAGCAATAACCAAATCAGGTGATTTATTTATGTTTTTTTTCTCATTTAAAAGAAGCGCTAAAACCTGAATTGTTTTGCCAAGTCCCATATCATCTGCAAGTATACCTCCAAAGCGGTAATCCTTCAGAAAATAAAGCCAATCAAAGCCGGATTTTTGATATGGACGTAAAACAGTTTTAAAATTTGAAGGAACCTTCTTTTTTTTAATTTTTTCAAAGGAGTTTAGCAGCTCAAGATGTTCTTTATATTCTCTATCGGTTTCAATTTTTTCAGCTTCTTTAATAAGACCGTCAAGCGCATTTATTTGATATTTTGAAAACCTTAATTGATCATTTTTTGAATCGGCAAAAGCAAGGGCTCTTTCAAACTTATTTAGCCATTGCTGCGGTAAAATCCCTAACGAACCATCATTCAGTTGAATATATTCTTTTTTATGTTTAATAACATTTAATAGTTCTTCAAAGGAAGCCGCAGCCTCATCAAACCTGATATCCGTAGTTACATCAAACCAATCTATACCTGAACTTACCGCAAATGAAAATGATGGCTTTGAAGTATTTACTTTATACCTGCTTAAATTCGATTCGCCAAAAATTTCATAACCCATCTCTTTTAAGATTGGAAGCGCCCCGAATAAGAAATCGATAGGGTTCTTACGCGTGGTAAATATTCCTTCATCTATTTCTTTTAAGTTAAATTGCCTGATCTCCTGCCGGGCTTTCTCTTCTGAAATACTATCTCTGACAATCCGGACAATTTTCCCCTTTTTAAAAAATGAAGAGTTAGTTTCATTATTATTAAAGTTTACTTCAAAATCATTGTAGGCAAATTTTAAGATTATCTTCAAACGAGAATCATCCTCTTCCAGATATACTCTCTTTTTAGGAGAAGAAGATATTTCTTCAACTTTATATTTATCAGAATCTAACGGCAGGTTTTTTACAAGCTGCGGCAGAAAATTTTCTTCAAAATATTCCAGGTAAGCTTTGGGAAACAAAATTTTTTTTGATTCCGATGTGAAATTATAGAACTGGTAATAAGTCAGATTTGAAATTTTAAAGATGTTATCATCTATCATTACCCACAAAGGATTATTCAGGATAGGCATTACCCGTGTCCCGGTTTTTATCTGTTCACCCTTAAAATAAAATCTGAGATTTAACGAAATATTATCTCCCTCTTCATCAACTAAAAGCTCTGCAGAGCCCAAATCCCTGCTCATATAAATTCTCTTTCCAATTTGCTTGTACCCCATATATAAATAAACTTCTTTTTCGGAAAGGAAGGAAAGTATTTCCGAAAATAAATAAGATTTATTTAACTGTTCAGTGGAAAGAGCACGGTGAAAATCTGCCGGAAATAGATCAACGGAGTATTCACCCGAATGCCCCGATATGCGCTCAATGATTAATTTTTCCTGCAACGATACTTCCGGTAAAGTATCAAAATTAGGAGTATATATAATTTCTGAACCTGAAATAGTTCCATCCTTTTTTAATCTTTGCCGCAATACATAAATATTTGTATTGTATCCTTTGGGTTCAACCGCATAGGCAATTTTATAACCGGGTGCGGAATATTTTTTGTTTTCTTTATTTATTAAAACATCTATTTGATTTTTAAACGCGCTGAATTTTGCCGCTTCTTTTTGTTCCGCTATTTCAGCCAGCCATTGTTTCCTGCTTTTGTTTTTCCCGTATAATGTAATTTCCTGGTTATACGGAATATATCTCATATCCCGTTTTAGCAGTTCCTGCGGAGATAATTTCTTCTCAAAGTAACCTGGAATATTATTCCCGTCATCAGAAGAAACATAAATTAGATCTTTAAAAAATTTGGTTTCGTCTAATCTATATAAAACAGCCACAATATGTTTACAAGCGCTGCCTCCTTCGTTATAAGGACATGTACAAACGCAGCTTACCGGACGCTTTTTTTCATCGAATTCAATTTCTACTTCATAGATAAAAGTTCCTTCGACTGAAGCTGTTGCCTTATGTGAAGAATATTTCAAATCACTTACCGCCCCTTTTTGAAAATAAAGATGCCCTCGTTTACGGATAGTATCATTAACCAAATCGTTTAATATTTCTCTTAGCATTTGCATAAAAACTTATAAAGGAAAGATGTGTTATATTTTAACATGGAAAATTAATTAAAGAAAAATAAAAGAAATAATATTTTTAATTATTTTTCTTAAATTCCAGATGTCCCGTTTCCCCAAGAGTAATGTGTATTTTATTACCATCCTCAAAATTACCGGCTAATAATTCCTGCGATAAAGGGTTTATAAGATGACGTTGGACTGTCCTTTTAAGCGGACGGGCGCCAAAAGTAACATCGTATCCAAGCTTTGCCAGCCAATCTTTAGCCTCATCATCAACATCAATGGTAATTTCTTTTTGGCTCAACATCTTCTGAACACTGCTGATTTGAATATCAACTATCTTTCTGATCTCTTCTCTTGTCAAAGGTTTGAATAATACAACTTCGTCAATCCTATTTAAAAATTCAGGGCGGATTGTTTTCCTTAAAAGCTCAATAAGTTTAAATCTTAAATCACCCATTGCATTTTCAATTTCGTCTTCAGGAATATTTTCCAGCTTTTCCTGAATAAGATGTGAGCCCAGATTGGAAGTCATAATAATAATCGTGTTCTTAAAGTTCACGGTTCTTCCCTGATTATCGGTTAACCGCCCGTCATCCAAAACCTGAAGGAGGATATTAAAAACATCCGGATGAGCCTTTTCAATTTCATCAAGAAGAACAACAGAATAGGGCCTTCTTCTCACCGCTTCCGTCAATTGACCTCCTTCTTCATAACCCACATATCCCGGAGGGGCGCCAATCAACCTGGAAACGGAAAATTTTTCCATGTATTCAGACATATCAAGTCTTATCATTGCATGTTCATCATCAAACAGAAATTCCGCCAGCGCACGTGCAAGTTCGGTTTTTCCTACGCCTGTCGTTCCAAGAAATATAAATGAGCCGAGTGGACGGTTAACATCCTGAAGTCCTGTTCTCGATCTTCTAATAGCATTCGCAATAGCGTAAACGGCTTCATCCTGTCCAACTACCCGTTTATGTAGTTCATCTTCCAAACGCAGTAGTTTACTTCGTTCACTCTCAAGCATTTTAGTTACCGGGATCCCTGTCCATTTAGAAACAATTTCAGCAATATCTTCGGAATGTACCTCTTCTTTAAGCATCTTCTCGTCTTTCTGAATTTCAGAAAGCTTTTGAGTTTCTTCTTTTAACTGCTTTTCAAGTGTTACAATTTTTCCATATCTAAGCTCCGCAACTTTTCCAAGGTCACCTTCGCGTTCGTACTTATCGGATAAAGATTTGGAATTTTCAATTTCGCTTTTCATAGTACGAATCTTCTGAATTTTTTCTTTTTCGAGATTCCAGTGCAGCCGGAACTTATTTCTTTCCTCAGTAAGTCCGCTTAACTCTTGCTTAAGTTCTTCAAGACGTTTTGAAGAAGCTTCATCTTTTTCCCTTTTCAAAGCTTCCCGCTCAATTTCAAGCTGTTTTATTTTCCGTTCCACAGTATCAAGTTCTTCCGGCATTGAATCAATCTCAATCCTGACTTTTGAAGCTGCTTCGTCTATCAGGTCGATAGCTTTGTCGGGCAAAAATCTATCTGCTATATATCTGTTAGAAAGTTGTGCAGCCGCCACAATAGCCCCATCGGTTATTCTAACGCCATGATGAACCTCATAGCGTTCCTTTAAACCACGAAGAATTGAAATAGTATCTTCTTCGGATGGTTCACTTACAATAACCGGCTGAAACCTTCTCTCAAGTGCGGCATCCTTCTCTATATATTTTTTATATTCATTCAGCGTTGTAGCGCCAATTGCGTGTAATTCACCCCGGGCTAAAGCCGGTTTCAGAATGTTAGCTGCATCCATCGAACCCTGAACCGCTCCGGCGCCTACAAGTGTATGCAGTTCATCTATGAAAAGAATTATTTCTCCGTTTGAATCCTGAACTTCTTTTAAAACAGCCTTCATTCTCTCCTCAAACTGCCCGCGAAACTGTGTCCCCGCAATAAGGGCGCCCATATCAAGCGCAACTATTCTTTTTGTTTTCAAATTTTCAGGAACATCACCGGAAATAATCCGGTGAGCAATACCTTCCGCAATTGCAGTTTTACCAACACCCGGCTCTCCAATTAATACCGGGTTATTCTTTGTCCTTCTCGAAAGGACCTGAAGCACTCTCCTAATTTCTTCATCGCGCCCTATAACAGGATCCAGCTTACCGGCTTTTGCCAGCTCGTTTAGATCCCTGCCGTATTTTTCAAGAGCCTGATACGTATCTTCCGGGTTTTGTGTTGTGACCCGCTGAGTACCCCGAACATCTTTAAGAGCTGTTAATATTTCACCGTGCGATATTCCATTTTCTTTTAAAAGCATGCCTGCTTTAGTGTCACTTGCTGATAAAGCCAAAAGAATATGTTCAGTGGAAATATATTCATCCTTCAAGTTACGTGCCTCCACAGCGGCTTCATCGAAAAGCTTTGCAGTGTCGTTTGACATTGACTGGCTGCCGATACCTGCACCGCTTATTTTTGGTAAACTTTGGAGTAATTCATTTACCTTTATTTTTAAACGGTTGATATTACCGCCTGTCTTTTGAATTACCGTATCGGCTATATTTCCGCTTTCCTGAACCAGCGAACCAAGAACATGTTCGGGTTCAATTACCTGATTATTATAATTCTGTGCTATCTCAGTTGCAGCTTGTACAATTTCCTGTGCTTTTACAGTGAATTTGTTAAAATTAAATGCCATATCAGTTTTCCTTATTCTTAAACAAAGGTCGACTTGGCAAGTCGACCTACATTAGACTACAATTTTTTAATCTCCGTATACCAATCGCTCGATTGTTCAAGCAGCTGGTTAAGCCTGCTTACAAGCTTATGAGGATCATTTAAGCTCCCATCCAAAAGAAGAGCGGATTCAAAAAGTTCTTCTACAATATTAGATATATATTCATCTTTTGAATTTGATTTAAATACCTTCAACAGATTTCTAATTAATTTATGATCCCTGTTTATTTCAAACACTTTTTTCTGAATACTCATATCTTTATTGGTCATCCGCATAATTTTCTGCATGGTTGACGACATGGTATCATCGGGGTTAACAAGTATTGCAGGGCTTCCGGATAACCTTTTTGATTCCTTAACCTCTACAACCCTGTCGCCTAAAATATCTTTTATCCTGCTTAATAAGCTGTCAAAATGCTTTTCATCCTCCTTGCTTAATTCTTCAGGCTCGACTTTTTTCTCTTCAGTATCTTTATATTTATCAAAGTTTTTCAGGTCTACCGAATCAACTGACTTAAATTCATAATCCTTATACTTTCTAAGCGTACTCAAAACAAACTCATCTATAGGATCATATAAGTAAAATACTTCCAGGTTTTTGTTTTTAAATATTTCAAGATGCGGGTCCTGGTTTATTGCGTCCCTGCTGCTGCCAAAGGCATAGTAAATTTCTTTCTGATCTTCTTTAAATCTTGAGATATATTCTTCCAACGAAGTTAATCCGCCGGCATCAGTCTTAGCTGACGAGTTGAATCTTAAAAGCTGGTTATACTTTTCAACATTGGTAAAATCCGAATATCCGAGTTTAAATATCCTGCCATGTTCTTTCCAGAATTCAGCATATTTCTCAGGTTCATCTTTAGCTTTTTTTATCAAATAAGATAAAATCTGACCTGTAATATTCTGCGCAATTTTTGTGAAAATAATATTTTCCTGAAGGGTTTCCCTTGAAATATTCAGCGGTAAGTCTTCTGAGTCAACAACACCTTTCACAAAGCCTAAATATTCCGGCAATAAATCTTTATTCTTATGCTGTATTAAAACTCTTCTAACGTATAAGTCCAATCCATAATCTTCTCTATTGTAGCCGAAGAAATCAAAGCTTTTTTTCGGAATAAACATCAATGAATTAAATTGAATCGGAGCATCGATTGAAATGTGAATTACATCTTCCGGTTCTTCGGAATCATAAGTTAAAAATTTATAGAACTCATTATACTGTTCTTTCTTTACCGATGTTTTAGGTTCCCGCCAAAGGGCTGCAACGGTATTAATTTTTTCACTGCCTAAATAAATCGGGAAAGAAATAAAGTTAGAGTGCTTTTTAATTATGGTTTCAAGCCTGTACTTTTCTGTAAATTCTTTTGCATCATCTTTTAAGTGAATTTCGATGCTTGTACCGCGGTTGATATTTCCATCAAGTTCTGCAATTTCATAATCACCCAAACCATTTGACTGCCATTCAATTGCAGGTTCGCCAACTCTAAAAGATTTTGTTTTTATTACTACATCTTCGGCAACCATAAAAACAGAATAAAATCCCACGCCAAACTTGCCAATTATATTATTTGTATCGGTTTGATTTTCTTTCAATTGTTTCAGGAACTCTACCGAGCCGGATTTTGCAATCGTTCCAATGTTACTTATTACTTCATCGCGGGACATCCCTATGCCTGTATCGGTAACAGTTAATAATTTATTCTTTTCATCGAAAAAAATTTTTATTTCAAGGGGCAAATCTTTATCTGTAATTTCCGTACCGCGGGTAGATTCAAATCTTAATTTGTCCAGCGCATCGGAGGCGTTTGAAATTAATTCTCGTAAAAATATTTCACGGCTTGTATATAATGAATGAACCAATATATCAAGCAGTTGTTTAACTTCGGCTTTAAATTCATATTTTTTTGTACTAACCTGTTTTGAATCCATTTTTAGTCCTTTGGAATTTGATGTTTTATGTAATTATTTTCTGATGTTTGCTAATTTTTCAAATAATGATTTTTCTTCAGATGATAAGTTTTTTGGAATCCTAACTTTTATTGCCACGAACAAATCTCCTTTACCGCCATTTAACTTCGGCATTCCAAGGTCTTTCATTCTTAATATTGTTTCATTATCTGTTTCTTTAGGTATTGTTATGTTTATAGTTTTTCCGTCAAGCGTTTTTAATTGTTTTTTCCCGCCCAGTATTGCAGTATAGAGGTCGCAATCTAAATTAAAATAAAGGTCATCTCCTTTTCTATCATATAAAGGATGTTTTTTTATATTTATAGTTAAATATAAATCTCCTTTTTCACCGCCGCGTGTTCCTTCACCGCCCTGGTTTTTCAACCGGAGTTTTTTGCCGTCTTCAATACCGGGTGTTATTTTCACTTTTAATATTTTACCATTAATTTTAAATTCCGGCTCACTACCGGAATATGCTTCATTTAAAGATACGCTTAACTTCGACTCATAATCCCGTCCTTTTCTGGATTGTGTTCTTGTATTTGCCCGGGTTTTGTCTTTTAAACTGCCTCCAAAAAAGCTTTCGAAGAAATCGGAAAAACCTCCTTCACTTTCAAACATTCCGCCTGTATTGGAAGAAAAATCGTAAGACCTTCTGCCACCCCCGGAATTGAATTGGTTAGACCAATCATTACCATCTGCACTGCCGGAAGTTTGATATTGCTTCCAATTAGCTCCCAGCATATCATATTTTTTTCTTTTCTCTTTATCACTAAGAACTTCATTAGCTTCTGTAAGCTCTTTAAATTTTTCCTCAGCGGATTTATTTCCGGGATTTTTATCCGGGTGATATTTTTTTGCTAACTGACGAAAAGCTTTCTTTATTTCTTCAGCAGTTGCATTTTTATTCACACCAAGTGTTTTGTAGTAATCTTTATATTCCATTTATTTACCCGAATTAAAACTTGTTAAAAACATCAATTAAAATTTAATCACTTAAAAATGAAAGGGTAACTGTAACAGCTACCCTTTCAAAAATAATTTATTTTTGTTGATAATATAAGTTAATTAAATTTAATTGATATTTCTTTGGGCTTTGTCTCATCTGCCTTTGGTATTGTAATTAATAATGTATCCATAAGACCAGATCTGCCGCCGAATGAGTCGAATAGTTTATTTATTTCGCGTTCGACATTAAGCAATTCGCGAGCCGGATTACATTTTACTATAAGTATAATTTCAATCTTCTTTCATTAAAATATTTAATTATTTTAATACCACCTTTACATTATTTGGCGCATCAAGTTAAATGCCATAAGCATATAGTACTCTAACTCTCTATTATATAATTGCTTAATAAAAACATGTGTATTAGACAGTATGACAAAATGGCATAGTTAACGACGATTAATTTATAATATACTGATTTTTTGTCAAATAATTTGTATCGATTGGCAGAGTGTTCAATTGCTCAAGCAGTACATCATTTGCAATCCATTTTGTCAATTGTTATTTTATGTGAATTTGCTTAATTTTGCAAACTTAAATTTGAAAATTTATACTCTCAATGCATTGGGAGAAAAAATTTTAAAATCAATTTATCAACTAAGCCATAGGCTTGTTAACGGTGGGCAATTTCATTGAAGATACAATTGTCGCTCTTGCTACTCCTCCCGGAATAGGTGCAATTTCAGTAATACGATTAAGCGGAAAACAATCTTTAAAATCAGTCGATTCAATTTTTCATGGAAAGATTAAACTTTCCGACGCATTAAGNNGGGAAGATTATAGAACTTCTTGTGAAAAAGAATGTAAGATTAGCCGAGCCGGGAGAATTTACAAAACGCGCATTTCTGAATAACAGAATTGATCTGGCACAGGCAGAAGCTGTTGCAGATGTTATAAATTCCAGAACTGAAGCATCTCTAAAAGGAGCCAGGAACCAACTTGATGGAATGCTCTCGCAAAAAGTACAGGAGCTAAGATTAAGTTTAATAAATGTTTCATCGTTTGTCGAGTTGGGTTTGGATTTTGCTGAAGAAAATATAGAATTTATTGATAATTCAGAGCTGCTTAAAAGAATTCAACAAATAATACATGAAATAGATGATCTTCTTAGTACTTATTCCTTTGGAAGAGTAATTAGAGACGGCGTAAATGTAGCAATAGTCGGGCAGCCGAACGTAGGTAAATCATCAATTCTAAACTATATTCTTAAGGAATCCAGGGCAATTGTTAGTAAAATTCCGGGGACAACCCGCGATATTATTAGAGAAGAGGTCTCAATTGATGGAATTCTATTTAAACTTTTTGATACTGCCGGTATCAGATTTTCAGAAGATGAAATTGAAAAGGAAGGTATTTTAAGAAGCCGCGAGGCAATCAAAAATGCCGACATAATATTACTTATTTACGATACCGGACAAGAGTTTGATAATAATATTTTAACTGAAATTTATTCTTTAGTTCACAAGGAAAGAGTTATAGTTGTCCTTAATAAAATAGATCTTGTACGACAAAAGCCCACTTCTGATAAAATATGCGTTTCTGCATTAACTGGCGAGGGCATGGATGACTTGCTGAAAAAACTGATAAGCATGTCAATGGGAAGTTCAAATTATAGCGAAAAATCGGCTATAGTTTCAAATCTAAGGCACTATCAATGCCTGGAAAAGGCTAAGGAGTATTTAGGGCATGCAAAAAATTCTATTTATAATAAACTAAGCGGGGAATTTATCTCTGTTGACTTAAGAAATGCAGAAAATAGCCTTGGTGAGATAATTGGTGTGGTTACTACGGATGATATTTTAAACAATATTTTTATGAATTTCTGTATAGGGAAGTAATTATTTTTATATTATGCCCGTTTACACACCCCTTTCGTCCCCTCTCAAGAGGGGAATATTGAAGAGAATAGTTCCACGTGAAACGAAGATTTTTCTATAAATTTAGATTTATTATCGTCCATAAAATTATTTGACAATTTTGGCGGTTTCACGTGGAACACAAAACAATCGAAATTTTTACTTTTTTAATCAAATTATGTTTAGGAATGTCGATAAATGCTTATATTCATAGATCAATTCAAGTATAGAAGATGAGCAGAAGAGATAATGTGAATAAATACGATGTAATTGTTGTTGGTGGCGGACATGCCGGTTTGGAAGCCGCTTGCGCGGCAGCAAATATGGGTTGTTGTGTCGGGCTTTTTACGATGGATAAGTATGCTATTGGAAGGATGTCTTGTAATCCTGCGGTCGGCGGTACAGCAAAGGGACATCTTGTAAGAGAAATCGATTCTCTTGGTGGAATGATGGGAATTATCGCCGATAATACGGGAATTCAATTCAGAATGCTGAACAAGTCTAAAGGTCCGGCTGTGTGGTCTCCAAGATGCCAATCAGACCGGAAATTATATTCTGAAGAAGCCTATACTTTAGTTTCAAATACAAAAAATCTCGAAATAGTCGCGGCTTCTGTTATCGATATTATTGAAGAAGATAAAAAAGTTAAAGGTATCGTTACTTCAGAAGGCAAACATATAGAATGTTCTGCATTAGTACTTTCTTCGGGAACGTTTTTAAATGGATTAATGCACATAGGATTAAATTCCACAGTAGGCGGAAGGTACGGCGAACAACCAGCCCTGGGTATTACACAATCTTTGATTAATATGGGTTTCGAAGCAGGCCGCTTAAAGACCGGAACACCTCCAAGACTGAAAAAGGGGTCTATTAATTGGGATATTCTTGAAGAGCAGCCGGGAGATGAGATTCCTCAACCGTTTTCCTATAGAACTGATTTAAGACAGTTTCCATTACTTCCGCAATTAAGCTGCTATATCACCTTCACAAATGAATCTGTGCATAGAGTTTTGGAAAAGGGATTTGACCGTTCCCCACTGTTTACAGGAAGAATAAAGGGTGTTGGTCCAAGATACTGCCCGTCAATCGAGGACAAAATTGTACGTTTTGCAGATAAAAAACAACACCAATTATTTCTTGAACCAGAAGGATTAGACAGCGATCAAATATATTTAAATGGATTTTCAACATCGTTACC
>PLNZ01000338.1:26364-41281 GCA_003142915.1 Ignavibacteriales bacterium
GCAGCACAGGGTATTATTGCCGGTATTAATGCAGCATTGAAAATCCAAAATAAACCTGAATTTGTATTGAAAAGAAGTGAAGCTTATATCGGGGTCTTAATTGATGATTTAGTAACGAAATCCACATACGAACCTTACCGTATGTTTACATCGCGGGCGGAACACCGGTTATTGCTAAGACAGGATAATGCCGATAGAAGGCTTATGAAATACGGTCATGAATTTGGGTTAATCTCATCCGGTATTTATGATAAGGTACAGGAAAGAGAAAAAATTATTTCTGACAGTATAAAGCTTTTTGACATTGTAAAACTCCACGCAAGGGATGTAAATTCTTTTCTTGAATCAAAAGGATCTTCAGGAATCGATTCCACCGAAACTATTTCCAAACTATGTAAACGTCCTGAATTAACATTACGAGAAATTATAGACTTTTATGGACCCGGACAATATCCCGAAGTGAAAGCTCTTTTAAGTGATGAAATTGCTCTTGAACAAGTTGAAATTGAATTAAAATATGAAGGATATATAAAAAGACAATTTGAAATGATTGAACGGCTTGAAAGATATGAAGATACAAAAATTCCTTTAACATTAAATTATTTAACATTAAAAGCTCTTTCAACCGAAGGAAGAGAAAAGTTAAACCGTGTAAAACCCCGCTCAATAGCACAAGCATCAAGAATACCGGGAATTACACCTTCTGATATTTCTATATTATTGGTATATTTGAGAAACTAATTTGCAAGGATTTCTTATGGTTGACGTACAGGAACAATACTATAAGGAGTTACAATCTTTTTATTGGAATAACGCTTTTAATCCTGACCCTACAAAAATAGAGCGCCTCGCTTATTTTGCAGAACTTGTAGCGGAAAAAAACGAAAAAGTTAACTTAATCTCCCGCAAGGATGTAGAATCAATAATAGAGAATCATATTTTCCTATCCTCATACCTGACGAAATATCTCCCTGAAAAATGCACACACTTTTTAGATATAGGCACCGGCGGAGGTTTTCCCGGAATTCCGTTGGCAATTATGCGCCCGGAAACAAAGGGAGTTTTAATTGATTCAACCGGGAAAAAGATAGATGCCGTAAAAGAATTTGTCGACCGCTTAAAACTAAGCAACGTTACAGTCATAAATGGCCGTGTTGAAAGCCAGGAATTTCTTTCAGAGTATTCGGAATTTTTTGATTTAATTATCAGCAGAGCTACTGTTCCGCTAATTATGCTTCTAAGATATGCATTACCCCTTGTAAAGGAAAAAGCATTTCTTGCTTCCATAAAAGGCGGCGATATTGAAGAAGAATTTAAAAAAGCCCTTTCGAAATATAAAGCTTATATTAAGAAGTCAACCATTTTTGAATTATTTTATAAACCGTCAAATGTAAGAAATCAAAAAGGGAAGAAGCTGGTGTTATTGGAGCTTCAAAAATAAATTTTTATTGCTAAAAATTGTAACTAATATTGAAAGCCGGACAAATATCCACTCCTCCTGCTAAATTGACATTTTGAACACTTACGTTCATAGCAATTCTACTGTTAAATGAATGTGCACTCCAGACCGCATCGAGTATGCTCAAAAAATGGTTGACAAATATTGTTCCTATAAAAAAAGAAGCGGTTTGATACAATGAATTCGCAACTCCCCTTTGGTGTGCATACCATAACATCTGAGGCAATACATAATTATTGAAATCAATATAATTTGGATTTGTAAAAGTATCCCAGCCGGAAACAAACTGGGGATACTTACCGGTTATTTCATAGAAATCCTGTGATCCAAAAGCTGCCAGTTCATGAGAATACCCAGTGGGATTGCCCATAGTACCCAAAGCGCTTTCCAACCTGTTCAACCCGCTCCAGTTTAAACTTCCATTACTGTTAAAAACATTATATTGTGTGGGGTCGACATTAGGATTAATAGATTTTGCATTTGCAATAGTCCATTGTGCATACCNNTTACCTTTATGAGTATATATTATTGCCGTAGTAATTGAGGCGGTTTCAACCGCTAAAAATATAGCAGCTTTTAAATACTGCCCTGTATAAAATTCTCCCGCTCCGGGCATAATACCCGATAATATCCCGGCAAGGACAGGAGACTTTTCCTCTTTTACATTCAATTTATTTACATCCGATAAAATTTGCATACTTACTGTTTGGGGAAGTGCAGGCGGGGTAACATTTGCATCCAGATATAAATTCCCGCTTAGATTGTTTTCACTAATCTTTTGTCCATATACTATTCCGCAAGAACAAACTAAAAGAGATAAACAAATAGAGGTTACAATTTTATTTAAAGCCATTTTTTACCTTAATTATTTATATGAACATTGCAGGCTAAATTATTATAAGAGAAGATAATCTATAAAGAATCTTTGGAGTAAAGATTAAACGGAATACCTTAGAAAAATGGAGCACCAATATTCTTCCGATAAAAGAACGGTATCAACTTTATATAAATAGGCTTGCTATCCCAGGCGGTTTCATTTATCAAGTTAAATAAATTATTACGGGCATACGTTACTGTTACTGTTTTCATTTCAATCTTCTTATTGCAAAGGTACGTAATGACTTACACGATATCAAATTAAAAACCGTGGTATCTTTCTGTAACAAGTTTGAAACTATAACTTTTAATTACTAAGTTTATATTGATGCACAAAACATAGTTCGGGAATTTGATTTCAGAATAATTTGATTTGATGCTCTATCATAAGGCAATCTCCCCATAGAAGTACATTATTTCCAATACATTTTTATATTTTACAATCAAGTTATTCCAGTTTCTTTGAAAATACAAGGGATTCTCCGGTAGTCAAAAAATGCTGCAATTTAGTTCAAAAACGAAACTTATTAAAAAGTTCATCTAAAGTTCTTACATCAATAAAAGCGGCTGCATTGTAATTATAGCACATATAAGCTTAATAGGCGAAAAGGTATGACACAAATACGATTTATCATAAAATTTTTTAGAAATTATTTTTCATGTAAAATGGGCTTTTGAATATAAACAAATTCCATTATGCACAATTTTTTTTAATATATATAAATTTTCATTTGCATCTTAAATTTAATTTTAACAAATTTACATACCAAACGGTCGGTATATATATGAATGATACAAAAAAACATATAATAAAAATTTCCTTGAAGCTTTTCCTTCAGAAAAATTTTAAAGAAGTTACTATGAAGGAAATTGTTGATAAAACAGGCTTATCAAAAGGGGCCTTTTACCATTATTTTGAAAGCAAAGAGAAACTTTTCGAGGAAGTTATTGATCACATTTTGTCTTTACAGATGTATTTCGACTTTGATAAGTATTCTAAAAACTCTTTTTATGAGTTTTATCATGCTTGCGCAAATAATTCAAATTCATTAAAAGAAATAGTTTTAGATGATGGGAAAGATGGCAATGATTCTTTTTTTGTCCCCAATCTTTATTTCTTAATTTTTGATGCAATGAATTTGATCCCTGGCTTCAAAAAGAAAATGGAAGAGTATACTAAAAAAGAAATAAGTGAATGGTCTCAGGTTATTAAGAAAGCAAAAGAATCGGGAGAAATTAAATCAACTATGAGCGATAAACAAATTGCGATGATTTTCATTTCTATAAGTGACGGGGTGGCGATGAATCTTATTTTTGGGGGCAAATATGAAAATTTGAAAAAAGAACTTGTATCATTATGGGATGGTTTTTATAAAAGTATAAAAGCGTAATTTTTTTACTAACAATTATACCGAACAGTCGGTATAATACAAACAACATTTAAAAAAAATATGGAACAAGAAACAAATAAGAATAGCGGGATTAAGGCGGATGTAACGATTTCCGGTCGTCACCTCTCCGGGGACGAAACCGTTGAGGCACTGCAGTCGTTCGACATGGTTTGCACGTCGATTCGTTTTGCCTCTAACACGAGAATAACTTTCATTAATATTTAATAAGAGAAACATGGAAACAATAAAATGCTACCGATTCGTCAATGATGACTTGATTTCTAAAAATGGAGAAATGTCCTGGACAATCGGTGAATGGAAAAAAATAAGTGGAAAAATAGTTTGCTGCTCCAATGGACTTCATGCCGCATTGACACCGAGAGATTCTCTCAGAAATGTTTATGGTCAAAGATGGTTTGTTTCTGAGGCAAGGGGGGAATTAGTCAGGCAAGATAATAAATTCGCAGCAAGTGAAATGAGGATAGTCTGGGAGATTCCTAAGATTGTTCTTCAAGGATTTGCAATATGGTGTGCTAAAGATTGTCTTAAATACTTTGAAAAGAAATATCCAAAAGACAAGAGAGTAAGTGATTGTATCCAGGCAGTTGAAGACTATCTTGACGGAAAAATCAAGGTAGATGAGTTAATCAAAAAGCGAGAAGTTGCAGCTGCTGATATTGCTGGTGGTGGTGCTGCTGTTCGTGCTGTCGCTGCTGCAATTGCCGCTACTTTTGCTACTATTGCTGCTAATTCTGCTGCTTGGGCTAATTCTGCTGCCGCGTCTGCTTATGCTGCTCATACTGCCGCTGCTGCTTATGATGCTGCTATTGCTACTGCTGACGCCCATGCTGTTGCCCACAATGTAGCTTCTGCTGCAGCCGCTGCCGTTGCTGCAGATACCGCTGCTGCTTATGCTCATATTGCAGCCGCTGCCGGTGCTGCTGCTCATGCCGCTGCTGTTGCTGCTGCGCACAATGTCGCTCCTCCTGATACTACTGCTGATGCTTATTATTCTGCTTACACTGCTTATTCAGCTTATGCTGCTGATATTTATTATGTTGCTCAAAATGAAAAACTATTAGAAATGATAGACCAGAGTTTTGCAGAAGGAACACTATGCTGAAGTTGACTGGATCGGTATGCATCGAAGCGCCTGCGAGGGGCTGCAGTGTCAAGATTTGGCAGGCTAGCCCGTCTTCGCGGATTCGCAGAGTTATTAAGAAAGCAAAAGATGCGGTCGTAATTAAATCAACTATGAGCGATAAACAAATTGCGCTGATTTTCATTTCTACAGGTGACCGGGTAGTTTTGAATCTTATTTTCGGGGGCAAGTATGAAAATTTGAAAAAAGAACTTGTATCATTATGGGATGGCTTTTATAAAAGTATAAAAGCGTAATTTTTTTACTAACAACTATTAAAGACAAATGCAAATTACAAGGAAGTAAAAAATGGCAATTGAAAACAATGAAAATGATTATAGTAAAATTAGTCCTACTGCGAAAATAACTGCATACTGGAAATCACTATCAGACATACCATATTCTAAGGAAATAGCAATTGCAGTAAAAGCTGAACAAACAGCAAGACAAATGACAGGTGATAGAATAGAATGGTCTAAAGGCTTTTCTCCGTCAGGGTTTGAAGCGAGATACAAAGCCATAAACTATGGACTTAGGAAGAACGGAATAGAAAATGTTATGGAATTAGCATCCGGACTTTCACCACGTGGGTTGGAAATTATATCAAAAGGCGGAATATATGTTGGAACTGACCTTCCCGAAATGTATAACGAAAGTTCTAAAATTATTATAGATATTGCCATTCGTGAAGGGATTTCACTTAATAATTTACATTTACAATCTGCAAACGTTCTAGACATAGATGAATTAGAAAATGCAGCAAAATATTTTAAAGGAAAAAAGTTTGCAATTTGTAATGAAGGTCTTCTTATGTATTTAAATAAAGATGAAAAATCTCAGATGGCTGAAAACGTTAGAAAAATTCTTATGAATAATGATGGATGCTGGATAACAACAGATATTGATTTTAAATCATGGGGGGAGGCAATAATTAAATTATTAGGGGAGCATATGAATGAAGTTATCAAATCAGCAAAGGAAAACATCTCGAACCAAACGGATACCGACATACTTAAAAACGATTTTGCTAATAAACCTGAGGCCCTAAAGTTTTATAAAAATTTTGGATTTGAAATTGAAGAATACCCAATGTATGCTGGAGATTATATACTTTCAACTGTCCATTTCATTCCAGATAATTTGAAAGAACGTTTCATAAGTACATTGAAATCATTTAGTGCTTTTATCTTAACACCAAAACGTTAAAACAGATTAATATTCAGTAATTTTAAGCGCTTTATAACCAGCGATTCAAACTAACTGCTTTTTTCGCATTCGACTGATTGGTAATTTGAATGTTAGTCAGTTCGTTCGGCAAACTTTTTCATAGTAGTTTAACAATGAATAGTTTTTAATAAATATTGGCACTGAAGTATTTAGCGGCAGCTATGTTCTGTGCTGCTGCTTGGCTTTGCAGAATGATTGCTTATAACGTATATTATAAGAATCTCAAAGTTGTTGAAATGATTTTGCGTTAGAATTACTTACGAGAGGCGTACAATTGAATACGCGCCTTTTTTATTTATATCAAACCCTCTCCGTCCATCTCTCTCAACTTTTCTATTGCCAATTAAAAAATCCCCTCCCCCTAAAAATAATTTAACTTGAATTTGTTTGCGGTTTTGCAATCAGATATCTATCGGGATGACCTCCGCATGCCAGTGATTCCGCCCATAGTGAGTTTAGGGTAGTTTTTTTGTTTACATTAAGCCGTAAAATTTTCGAGTTTTTCAACTTCTTACAAAACCCTTAAATGCTCATCACCAGAGTCTTGGAAAATGCTGTTTTTGAGCTAAATTCAAACGAATGTAGACACCGCCTGATGCGTCTCTACATAGAACTGAATATTATAATTATAAAGATGAAAAACTCTATAAACCGGTATAAAGGATAGTAACAGGTTGTAATATGGTTTAAAAAATCATCGCTTTCCGAAATTAAGGCAAACTATTTTGTCATACTTTAAA
The DNA here is from genome assembly GCA_003142915.1 of Ignavibacteriales bacterium. Lineage (GTDB taxonomy): Bacteria > Bacteroidota > Ignavibacteria > Ignavibacteriales > Ignavibacteriaceae > FEN-1297. Next base: position 33,199 of record PLNZ01000338.1, read on the forward strand.
ATATTTATTTGGCTTATCCGTCTATCAATATGTAGACAGTAAAACCAGATGATGACGACAATATCAATACCAAATAATTTGACGCAAAAAGAGCATATATCGGCGATAGTCAGGAATTACGGAAACCGCTTAAAAGGGTTTATCAGGAAACGAGTCAATTCAATAGAAGATGCCGAAGATATCTTACAGGATGTTTTCTATCAACTGGCTGAAGCCGACTTACTGATGAAACCTATTGAGCAGGTTTCTGCCTGGCTATATAAAGTTGCCAGGAATCGCATCACCGATTTGTACCGGAAAAAGAAGCCTGAAGCGATGTCGGATTTCCTTTACGATGACGAGGATGACGATGCGGTTACAGAATTAAGTGAATTGCTTTACGATACCGGAAGTATGCCGGAAACCCAGTACCTGCAAACTTTAATATGGGAAGAACTTGATAAAGCATTAAATGAACTTCCCGAAGAACAACGGATGGTATTTGAATTGAATGAGCTAAAAGGCATTTCATTTAATGAAATCGCAGAATTAACAGGACAAACTATAAATACGTTAATTTCAAGAAAACGATACGCGGTATTACATTTACGGGAAAGATTAAAAACTTTATACAATGAATTAGTAAACTTTTAAAAATTGTTTATTATGAGGCACTTTATGAGAAGAAAAAGATTTTTTATAGCTCCAATAATATTGGCAGCTTTAGCAGTATTCGGTTTAATAACCATGTTATTATGGAACTCCCTTATGCCTGAAATTTTTCACTTAGGATATATTTCTTTCTGGCAAGCTGTTGGTTTGCTCATCCTTTCACGTTTGCTTCTGGGATTTTCCGGACCGTGGGGAAGGCACAATAATTATGGAAGAAACCACATACGTGAAAGATGGGAGCATATGAGCCCACAAGAACGGGAAGAATTCAAGAAGAAGTGGCATCACCGATGGCATCATGATTGGCCTTCATGTAAAGAATTTAAAAATGATAGTACAAACCAGGAAAGTTCTGATGATAAGAAATCCTGATAGTTTATACCGAAATCAAATCAGTACAAATTTTTTAAAGGTTAATATTTATTAATTATTACTTTATCAAAAGTTTAAAATTAAAAGGATGGAAAACAATATGCAGAATAAAGAATCATTCGTGGGGAACCCAACATCAGCACAGGAAGGCTTTACTAAAATTTACGCCGACGGCAACCCGCCCTGGGAGATAGGCAAACCGCAGCCGCCGTTCATAGAGGCCGCCGACAAAGTGACGGGCCCAGTGCTTGACTCCGGGTGCGGAACAGGTAACTCTTCCCTATTCTTCGCTGCCCGCGGGCTGAAGGTAACAGGCATCGATTTTGTCGAAGAAGCAATAAGGCTGGCCCGTGCCAAAGCCGCAGAGCGAAGCCTGTCTGTAGAATTCCTTGTCAAGGATGCCATGACTCTGGGCGACTGGGATGAGCGTTTTGCGAGTGTTATCGACAGCGGTCTGTTTCACATTTACTCCGGAGACGAACGGCAGCGATACATACAAGGTTTGGCTCATGTACTTAAACCCGGCGGGCGGCTTTTCTTGTTTAGTTTCAGCGATAAATTACCGCCGGAAATGGGGGGAGTTTCGAAGCAGGAGTTATATGATATCTTCGCCAAGGGCTGGGACATCGAATCTCTGCAGCTGGTGCAGGGCGAGTTAAATCCGGCATTCGCGGAGGAGTTTTCAGATTGGTCGCCAAATGGAGATCCTAAAATGTGGTTCGCAATCATCCGCCGGAAAGAATGAGTTATACATTTTTTGTGCCCACGTCGTTTAGGATTTTGAGGATTTAATATCAAATAATCTTTGTAAAGCTTCTTGGAAGCAAGTAAAACAAAAATAATCATGTTAAAGATTATTCCTGAAAATGAGTTATCAAATATGAAATTTGCATAATAGTAAAAAATAACTTCTAACAACAATGACAAAAAAAATCAGAAAAAATCAAGATGCGGAAAAGATTCGAGATACAATTAGAGTTCGGAGCACTCCATTAAAAGTGATAGAAATATAGTAAAGACGAACTGCTCTGATAATGGAAGCATTGTAATTTATTTATATAATACCAGAACTAAACCAGAAACTATTTAAAGTAATAGAAAAAAGTTAACTATCGGGCAAGGAAGTAAATGCTGTTTCGCTACGCTCAACAGCATTTACTGCAAGTCCTTTATTAATTATTTACATTCCTAAAGAATATTTCAGAATTTTCATAATAATTACCATTACAGATCAAAAATATATTATAGACCATAAGCTTTATTTGAAGTTTTACCCGTAATCTCAAATTCACTTTTCAGCTTTATATCTACAGATGAATTGCCGATCATAACATCAAATGATCCCGGTACTACTTCCCATTCCATGTTTTGATTCAGTAACTGTAAATCATGAGGAGTTAATTCAAATTGTACTTGTTGAGTTTGCCCTGGTTCTAAAGTAATTCGTTTAAATCCTCGAAGTTCACTAACAGGAACAATAACAGGTGTTGTTTTTTCATGAATATAAAGCTGAACCACTTCATCCCCTTTAAGTTTTCCTGTATTCTGTACATTCAGTGAAACTTCAACATTGCCGCCGGTATTTTGTTCCAGGGGAGTAATTTTAAGATCACTAAACTTGAATTGTGTATAACTTAAACCATAGCCAAAAGGATATAAGGGACCGGTAACACTTGCGAGATCTTTGGGATCATCCGGGAAATAAGATTGACTTGCCGGCATGTAAGGAAAATTCAAAGGTATCTGACCAACTGTTTTGGGAAATGTAATCGGTAGTTTTCCTCCCGGATTATATTCTCCGAAAATAGTTTTTGCAATAGCCTCACCTGTTTCTGCACCGGGAAACCATGCTTCTAATATCGCAGGTACATTCCCGTCAATCCAATTTATAGTTAACGGTTGGCCGTTAAGCAATACTATGACTGTCGGTGTACCTGTTTCGAATACTGCTTTTACAAGCGCCAATTGATGGCCCGGTAAGTTTAAACTAACCCGTGAAAGGCTTTCCCCAACTGTTCTATCATCTTCTCCAACCACAACAACAGCAACGTCGGATTGCTTGGCAGCAGTTACAGCTTGCTGAATTTGATTGTTTTCTTCTTCGCTCAAAGGAGTATCCATAATATCACTTTCAGGAAAATCCTTATCTATTATATCGGGGCCTTTAACATAGGTTATCTTTGTTCCTTTCGAAACTTCATTTTTAATACCATCAAGAACTGTAGTTACCGGATCACCGGAAGGGCCATATCTATCATTGATTAGACTATTTGTCATTGTTGCATTGGGACCGGTAACTAAGATAGAATTAATTTTATTTTTATCAAGCGGTAGAACATTATTGGAATTTTTAAGCAGAACCAATGATTCTTCTGCCGCACGGAGAGATAAAGCAATTGAAGACGGCTTGTTCACATTCCGGTTTGATTTAGAAGTATCGACATAAGGATTATCGAAAAGCCCCAGCCAGAACTTAACCTTTAATACCTCACGTACACGTTGATCAATCACGCTCATTGGAATTTCGCCGTTTCTAACAGCCTCGCGCAGTGGTGTAAGAAAAACAGCTGGATTTTGAAAAGCAGTGCAAACATTAACACCTGCTTCGAGTGCTTGTATAATAGCGCCTTTATAATCTTTTTGGACATGATGCTTTGAAAATATATCTTGAAGAGCGCCGCTGTCGGTTACAATGTATCCATTAAATCCAAATTTCTGACGTAATATTTCAGTCAGGAAATAATAGCTGCCGGTAATTGGTATACCATCATAATCATTATATGAACACATAACGCCAAGTGCATCGGCTTTAACAGCCGCTTCAAAAGGGGGTAAAAACAATGTAAATACTTCTCGTGGGGTAACTTGAGGATCTGTCCGGGCAGAACCATCCCTTCCTCCTTTTGGTACGCTGTAAACAGCAAAATGCTTCAGAGTCGAAACAACATTCTCTCCCTGCATACCTTTTACCATTTCCGCGCCAAGTTTGCCTAGTAAATACGGATCTTCACCGTATGTTGAAAGAACTCTTCCCCAGCGGGGATCACGTGAAATATCCATTTCCGGGGAATACACATTTGTGTATCCCAAAGCTCGTGCTTCCTCTCCTTCCGTTTTTCCAATTTGATTGATAAGTTCAGGATCCCAGGTGCTTCCCTGGCCGATCTCATCAGGAAAGCTTGTCGCTTTATATGCCGTTAAACCACTGATACCTTCATTTGTAAAATCGACCGGGATTCCGAGACGTGTTTGCTCAATAAAAAATCGTTGAACATTATTTAAAGCTTCTGCATGAAGAGAAGGCGGCCAAAAAAGATTGGATTCTTTTCGTCCGTTCAACTGTTCATCAAGATTGGCTACTCCGTCTTTCCATGTTGTATCAAGCCAGGCTTTGGTAGGCTGTTCATCCGTTAAGACATTTCCGTAACCATATAAAGTTACCAATTGAGCCGTCTTTTCATCGATATTCATTTTACTTAGCAGGTCGTCAATACGTTTGGCTACCGGCAAATCAGGATTTTCATAAGGATCCATTTTTCCGTTTTTATTTAAATCGATCCATCCTTTGTGATAAATGGATTCTTTAATCTCAAAAGGATATGATTGAGCGCTGCATCGTGCAGTAATCATTAAAGTAAGTACAATACCTGCGATTAAAGTGTTAAGTTTATAATAATGTTGTTCGTATATATCTTTCATTTTGTTAAACCAGCATTTTATTTAAAAATTTTATATTTGATGAATTAAAAAACAAAATTATAAATGAGCCTGCCCTAAAATGGCGATTCTATCGAATTCATGATTTATTAAAAGTATTTTTTTGTCATAAATTCCTGGTGACAATTAAGAACCCGGCCTAAATTCCTCCCTTAGAAAGTTGAGTTTTCTGCTTTTAATAATTTTCTATAAAAATCTTAAAGCGGCAATATTCATCCGTTCGTGCCTTCGGTTTTAAGTCCGTTGCGAAAATGCAGGTCAGCTTGTCAAGCTGACCTGCTTGTCTCTCTGCATCAAGTGCGTGCACTGCTTAACCTTATCAACGTGGGGCAAGAGATAAGGTTGAATTACTTCCTACACATAGAAGGCGGTGCGTCATCTTTACTTGCGCCCCATTCTTTATTTGGCTTATTGCCCATATTAAATATCAGCGTTCCACCATTCATTATCTCTTTTTGAGTAATGTAAGTTAAATTAAGCGGCTTGCCATTTAGCTCTGCCGATTGGATATACTTGTTTTCTTTGGAAACATTATTCGCAATTAGCGTAAAGTGTTTGTTGCGTCCGACATCAATGGAAACTTTATTTAGCATCGGGCTGCCGATAGCGTAAATTCCAGCAGCGGGGTTAACCGGATAAAATCCCATCACACTGAAAATATACCATGCCGACATCTGTCCGCAATCATCGTTGCCGCATAATCCGTCGGCAGAATCCGTATAAAGCGTTTCGCAAATTTTTCTTGTATATGCCTGCGTTTTCCAGGGCTCCCCTGCATAATCATAAAGGTAAGCTATTTGATGGCTCGGTTCGTCACCTTGCGAATACTGCCCGATCATTCCGGAAACATCAATCGGAGCTGTTTCGGAATTAACTGCAGAAGATTGCTCAAATAATGAATCTAATTTTTGAGTAAAGTTCTGTCGTCCTCCCATCAAATTAATTAAGCCCTCAACATCCTGGGGAACAAACCACGTCCATTGCCATGCATCTCCCTCCGTATAATCCGGGTTCTCTACATCTGAGAATGCGGGACTGAAAGGTACTCTCCATTTCCCATCAGCAAATTTACCTCTCATAAACCCGGTAGATTTATCAAACAGGTTTTGATAGTCACCGGCTCGTTTTATAAAATAATTGAAATCATTTTCCTTATGAAGAAATTTTGCTATCTGTGCAATGCACCAATCATCGTAACAATAATCAAGAGTCCGGGAAACAGATTCCCTAATTTTTTCGGCCGGAACGTATCCTAATTCATTAAAATAATTTATTCCGAAATTATCCTGCATTGCGCTGGCCTTCATCGCTTTGTACGCTTCCTGAATATTGAAGCCATGATAGCCTTTTAATATTGCATCGGTAATTACGGGTACGGCATGGTAGCCGGTCATTGTATTTGTTTCGTTTCCTTCCAGCTCCCACACAGGCAGCAGCCCTGTCTCTTCATAATGTGCAAGCATCGATCTTACACAATCATTTACTCTGTCTTTTGCAATAATCGTAAGCAGAGGATGCTCAGCTCGGAAGGTATCCCACAAAGAAAAAACCGTTAACTGGTTATATCCTTTTGCCTGATGCACCTTGCCGTCTGCTCCTTTAAAGTTTCCGTTAACATCGCTGAAGAGGTTGGGAGCCATCATTGTATGATAAAGCGCCGTATAAAATGTTCTTTTAAGAGAATTTGAACTTGACGTAATTTTAATTTTGCTTATTTCCTTTTGCCATGAATTTGCAGCATCGTTTTTTATCTTATCGAAATTCCACCCGGTGATTTCGGTATTTAAATCATCTTCGGCGCCTTTAATATTTGCAGAGGATATTCCAACTTTAACCAGTAATTCACTTTCCTTTTCCGTATTAAATTTGAAAATACCATCAAGCATGATTCCTTTGGCTTCTTTTTCTTTACCGTTAAGTTTATTATCAAGGTTTAATAAATATGCAGTAAAAGGCTGCGAAAACTTAGCTTCAAAATAAACTCTTTGATCTTTCGCCCATCCGGTCGAATATCTGTAACCAACAATTGTTTGGTTGTTAATTATCTTTATATGAACCGGTTGTTGTATCATCATTTAAACTATGGCCTAAGTTTAAAACAACAATCGCATCTTTTGTCTTTGGGAAAGTATATCTCTGAAATCCTGCTCTTTTAGTTGCAGTTAGTTCCGCTTTTATATTATAGGTATCAAGCAAAACGGAGTAGTATCCAGGGTTCGCAGTTTCATTCTTATGCGAAAAACTTGAATGAAGATTTATCAGTTTTGAACTGTCTGCATCCGTGTTTATCGATAAAACAGCAGGCATAAAAAGAATATCTAAAAGGTCGCCTATGCCTGTTCCGCTTAAATGAGTATGGCTGAACCCGATGATTACGCTGTCGGAATAATTATAACCGGAGCACCAGTCCCAGCCTGCAGTACCGTTATCAGGGCTAAGCTGAACCATGCCGAAAGGCAGTGTTGCACCGGGAAATGCATGTCCATGAATATCTGTTCCAATGAATGGGTCAACATTTTTATTTATATCTTGTGAATTAATATTTGTTGAGACCATAAAAAGTAAAATTAAAAATAATGTCATATTATTTAATATTTTCATTTCAAACCTCGGTTGTTTCTTATATTTATAAATTATCTTCTGATAAGTTCCTATTTGTCCATTGAAACATAATTTAAAAAAACTTACGATACCATAAGCATATACACTATATCATTATACGCAAATTCATTGGCGGTAAAAACTAAGGGCTGATTACTTATCTCGTCTATTGATTTTATCCTGCCGGAATTCTGTTCCAGCAATCTTTTTTCAAGATCGGCTGTGTGCCCTATATAAAAATGATCGGAGTCCCTTGATTTTAGAATATATGTAAAGTACATAATGGCGGAGAGGCCGGAATTATCTGTATATCTCAAATACTTCAGATTTTTTACTATTTCCGACATTTTTTTTACTCCATGTCTCCAATAACTCTCCAAATAAGTAATTCTTAAAATTTATATTTATAAACTTAAAAAATTTCTCAAGTTTAATTCAGCAAATTATCCAGCTTGGAAACATCAGGATACGAATGGTCTGATTTATTGTGTGCATATATTTCTGTTTGGACTACAGAAGAATGGCCAAGCAATTCTTTTATATTTTGAATTGGTACACCCCGGAGGATTAGTAAAGTCGCGTAAGTGTGTCTGAACTTATGCAGGGTTGCTGCTGCCTGTATACCGGCGGCTGATAATAATGATACCGATACATTATTTTGATATTGATAATTAAACGATGCAGGATTTGAATATTTATTTTGCTGCCCGCTAACTATAGTATTTTTGTCTTCTTCGGAAAT
>PLNZ01000376.1 GCA_003142915.1 Ignavibacteriales bacterium
TGTTTAATAAATGGATTAAGGATAAGAACAGGAGTAAGAACAAAATTAAGACAAACTAAATGAAACGTTTTGAGAAGCATATATTTGTTTGTGAAAATAAAAGACCTGACAGCGATCCTAGGGGTTGCTGCCTTAATAAAGGCGGGGCATTGGTCAGAGAAAAATTTAAGAAAAGAATTAAAGAACTTGGATTGAATCATGAAGTCCGTGCAAATTCAGCCGGCTGTATGGATGCTTGCGAATACGGCATTACTGTACTTGTTTACCCGGAGCAGATTTGGTACGGCAGCGTTACTATTGATGATGTTGAAGAAATTATTCAAAGCCACATAATTAATAATAAACCGGTAGAAAAATTTTTTATAAAAGACAAAAGGTTCCATAAAGATGCAGGCACAAAAAGTTAAGGAATTACAAAAATCTGAGACAGCTCATGCGAAGGAAATATTTTCCAGGTTAAGACAAGAATATCTGCATGTTAAGCCGGCGCTTGATTTTTCATCGCCGTTTCAACTTCTTATTGCCACAATTCTTTCTGCACAGTGTACTGATGAAAGGGTAAACATTGTAACAAAAACACTTTTTAAAAAGTACAAATCAACTAAAGATTACCTTACAGTTTCGAATGAAGAATTAGAAAAGGAGATTTTTTCTACCGGTTTTTACAGGCAAAAAACAAAGAGTATAAAGAATTGCTGCCAGGCGCTTGTGGATAATTACGGCAGTAAAGTTCCCGCTGATTTTGATGCTCTGACAAACTTACCGGGCGTGGGAAGAAAGACAGCCTCGGTTGTTGCCGGAAATGCTTTCGGAATTCCGGCTATTGCTGTTGATACTCATGTTAAGAGATTATCTAATTTATTGGGCTTTATTAAATCGGATGATCCTGAAAAAATTGAAATGAAAATTAAAGAACTGCTGCCGGAAAAGGATTGGATAAATTCATCACACTACCTGGCGGCGCACGGAAGAAAGATATGTATTGCAAGAAAGCCGCATTGTCTTAAATGTGTGCTCGGCAATATTTGTCCAAGCTTTAACCCTAAGTTTGAATAAAAAACTAATTCAAACATTCTCTCCCGGAGAGGGGCTTAAGAGATGAGTATTCTTACTTTTTAATAAGATCTCTCTGCTTTGTAATGGAATCATTATAAAATAATTTTGGAAGAATAATGGAAGATATGACCGGAGACCGCAGCTTTTGTTTGTCTATATTAAAAGAATATACAAAATCAGACAGCTTACGTAAACATGCTTATGCAGTGGAAACGTGTGTGTGTGCTTATGCCAAAAAATTCGGTGAAGATGAAGATTACTGGGGTAATGTGGCACTTCTTCATGATTTTGATTATGAAATGTACCCAACTGCTTACGATCATCCATTTAAAGGTTCTGAAATATTAAAAGAGAAAGGCTTTGATGAAACCTTTAGAAATACGATATTATCCCATGCAAATTATTCCGGGATTCCGCGAAATACTACTTTGATGAAAGTACTTTTTGCATGCGATGAAATTGCCGGCTTTATAACTGCCGTAACTTATGTCAGACCAAACAAGACCGTGGATGAAGTTGAAGTAAAATCCGTTAGGAAGAAGATGAAGGATAAAGCATTTGCAAAAAGCGTTAGCAGGGAAGATATTATAAGCGGCGCAGAGGAACTCGGTATTCCTTTAGATGAGCATATAGAATTTTGCATAAATGCAATGAAAGCCAATAAAATTGATCTGGGTTTGTAATGAAAGGAGATATAGTAGAAAATTTTATCTTGAAAAATCAGAACGGAAATGATTTTAATCTTTTCGAAAACTTAGATAAAAAAGTGCTGATAGTATTTTATCCAAGAGACAACTCACCGGTCTGTTCAAGACAGCTTTCTAATTATTATGAAAATAAAAAAGCTTTTGAAGATTATGACATCAAAGTCATTGGAATAAATACCGAATCCGGCGAATCACATTCTTCTTTTTGCAATTCATTAGGAATTGATATGCCGATGCTCTGTGATGAAACAAAAGAAATCAGCAGGAGATTTAACGCATTAAACCTTTTTGGAGTAAACAAACGTAAACTAATTCTAATCGGTATTGATAAAAAAATACTTTTTGAGAAAAGTTCTGTGCCGGTTCTGTACTTTAATACTGATAGGATTATTACTATGTTTAACGAAGAAAAATTGATATAACAAATATTTTAGTATAATTCTTTGAATGACTTGGTTATCTGTTTTTTATTAATTTTCATTCCATTATTAGTGTAGGAAGATATTAAGATAATTTCTTCCGATAAAAATTCAAAAGTACCTTCTTTTAACGGGCATTATAGCCAAAGTGCTTTAGGCAAACTTGCTAAGGTTCGTTAGAGAAATAAATGATTTGAGGCTATATTATAATTTCTTTTCTGAAAATATGACTGTAATGACTTGACAATGTATCGTTTACTTAGCTAAATTTGGTTTAAGTTTTAGGAGAAATAATTAGAGAATTTGCTACTGATATAAAAAATTACAAAGCCGCAGGTCTTGTAAGAGTATATAAATATTTTATTTA
>PLNZ01000332.1 GCA_003142915.1 Ignavibacteriales bacterium
GATCATCAGCCGGTAGAAAATATATGTTATTCATCAACATATCGGTACCTTTAACTTGAATGGACCAACGACAGGCAGCTACGTCGACTGAGATCAGCAAGTTTTTCGTGTCTATTTTTATTGGAGTATGATTAGTTCGTTCTATCTTTTGTCCGTAACTGATTACTGCAAAAAAGGAGAAAACAAAAAATAGAATTCTTATGAATTTTTGAATTGATTCTTCATAAATAATAAAATATTCCATAGTAATTTCCTTTAATTCGTTTTAATAATTAGTATAGATAATTATCGCGTATCATATCTATGACAAGATATTAGACACTTCAAAATGTTAGCTGTAATTTCCCTAATAATCGGTACAGTTATATATTCGAAATCCTAAAATAATTATTTAGTGGTATACCTCTCCAGTAATTGAATTACCGATAACGTCTAATAGTTGAATGCTGGACATAGTTTTTAATACTGAATCATCATTAAATATCCAGATTACTTTTTTATTGTGAGTTATTTCGAAAGCAAGGGGTGCTTTTCCGAATTGGTTATGTCCAAGCCAATTCGTTAAAACCAAATTTCCGTTCGGTAGTAATTGCATTCCGGTCATAAATTTTAATTCAATTCCCGGAAGCTCATTTTTTAATAATTGCCAGATAATAGTTCCATTTTTATCAACTTCTACAACTCTGGGATCACCGTCATGATCGGAACATGCTATAATTGTATTACCATTTAACAAACGGATTACCGAATGCGGCCCGCCGGTAATTGGCATTTCCCATACTGTTTTACCCGAGGAATCATATTCACAAACTTTATCAAGGCCATAATGAGCAACAAGGTAATTCCCGTTTGAAAGTTTTCGTGCATTGCGCATAAACGAATGACCGCCGTCTTTTCCTTCAGGAAGAAGATTTATCTGCTTTACAATTTTCCCATATGGAGAAACTTCCAGCAGACGACCTGAATTACATTCACCGATAAAAGTATTCCCATTAGGCAGCCGCTGGCATGCGTAGATTTCACTTTTAGATTCGTAAGAAAAAACAACTTCTTTTTCACGGGTAACTTCTTTTACTCCGTTTCCGGTATTAAATAATAAATTACCATTGGGAAGCAACCAAATGTCATTGCAATTTGTCGCGGGATACTGCCAAACGATTTTCCCGTTTTCAGCAATAACGTAAACATTGCCTCCCGTATAATCAGTGCACACAAACGGATGTTTAATTCTAAATTCTCTTGGTTGTGCAATCAGAGTAATAATTCCAATCGCAAAGAAAAAGATTATACAAGAAGTTAGTTTTATTTTACCCATATGGTTAGTCAAGCCTCAGTTTGTTAAATAAAATCATTTTTGTAATTGTCGAATTATTTATTGTTGTTAATATTTATTTGATGTCTCCAAAAGTTACATTTTCGGGCGCAGTCGGTTCATCTAATATCTGAATGGTTGTAGCCGGACCGAGATCAGGCTCTTTCCAGGATTTTAAAACCCAAACCACTTTTTTATCAGGTGTCAATTCAACAGCCTGAATAGGCGAATTTTTTGTCTTATCTATTGGTCCATTCCATTCGTTCTCCCAATTATTGATTAAAGTATTCCCATTAGGCAATCGCCATGCAAGTTGAAGCGAACCAAGTTTATATTTACCTGCATCGTTTCTTGAAAATTGAGCAACTGTTTCGCCTCGATGATTTACTTCTCGAATGCCCTGACGATCAACTATAAGGACATTACCGTTTTTCAATGGGTTTGCTCCCCATGGAACGTCGGCAGGGAATGACCAGATTTCTTTTCCATCAGAATTGTATTCGCAAACTTTGTTCATATCCATGTGCGATAATAATAGTGTACCAGCCGGTGTAATTCTCGCATGTCTGAATTGACCATGTGTACTCTTGGGATTTGCGACAGGTATTTGAAATTGTTTCTTTATTTCACCGGTTGTAATATTAACTACTTTTACCATTGCAGGGTCGCCGTTCTGGACAAAGAGAACATTATCTGTTCCGATCGGCATAGCAGTATGAATTTCAGTGCCATCCGGCGCATTATAATTCCATAATATTTTTTTCTCCGGTGAGATTAAATTGATTGCAAATTGATGAGCAATAAGAACATTTCCATTAGAAAGCATAACCGCATCACTTACTTCGCCTTTACCTGAAGGATCATCATAAAACCAAACGACTTTCCCATCTTTTATAATATATACCCGGCGATTTCCGGATTCTCCGGCGTAAAGAAAATCATGTTGAGCTAAACCTTTCCCGGGCAATATTTCAGTAGAGTCGTTTTGCTGAAGTTGAAGTCGATTAGCATTTAAATCTGCAGCCGGTTTTATTTCCAATGCTTTGTTACTGTGGGTTGCAATGATCATATAACTTTTATCTTCTTTTATCTGTCCAAAGATTTGAAAAGAGATAAAAAACAACAGTCCGGTTAATAAAATTCTTTTATTCATTTTTTTATAGCACCCAAATAAGTTGTTAGAATAATTTATTTAATCTTACAAAATTTGCCGATCAATTTACCGCTGCATTTCACCATTTTCCGGATTTCCGGGTTCATCCAATAATTGAATGTAAGTACACGGTCCTAAATCCGGTTTATCCCAGCACGACAAAGCCCAAACAACTTTTTTATCGGGAGTAACTTCGAAAACTTGAACTGTGCCTGGCCATTCTTCTGTTTTATTGTCTCCGCCGCACCAATTGCTTATTACTGTGTTTCCATTAGCAAGCCTGTTTGCAGTTTGGCTATTGTATATTTTGAATGGTACATCTGCTTGAGTGAGTTCCCAAACTGTTTCTCCTGACGGATTAACTTCGCGTGTATAACCATTTCCATCTCCCGAAATTAATGTATTACCGTTATGCAGTCTTATTGCTGCCCAAGGCCATTTTGAAGAAACCGACCAAACTTCTTTGCCTTCCTGATTAAATTCAACAACTTTATTTTCAGCCATTAACGGCACCATAATGGTACCTTTCTGGGTGATACGGACATGACGATACTGAACATGAGTACTTGTTGTAGTAGTTGGAATCTTAATCTCCTTAAGTATTTTATTTGTGGCTGTATTTATTATCAGTACTTTTGCAGGATTACCGTTTAGTACCATTAAAACACTATCTTTACCAATCGGCTGACATGAATGAGTTTCAGTTCCTTCGGGACATTTAAA
>PLNZ01000159.1 GCA_003142915.1 Ignavibacteriales bacterium
CTATTAACCCGTTCTTAAGGCCGGCAGTACCTGACCAAACCCTTCCCTGACCAATTGAATCAATATATTCAAAGGATTTTTTCCTGCCTGCTGCAGCTCTTTTAACAAAATCTTTATACATACTCTTAATTGTTGACTCGGCTTTTGCCTGTTCTGCCGGAGTAAGATCACGATCGGGGATAGTGACCCCTATAAAGGGTAGTGTAAAACCGAAACCAAGATCGGCATGTTCGCCTTTTTTTACAAAATCTGTTGAGACGCCGAGCTTGTTTTCAAATCCATTATTATATGCCCAGCCTCCGATAACTCCTATTGATCCCGTTATTGTATTAGGAGAGGCAACAATTGTATCTCCGTACATAGAAAGCCAATATCCGCCTGATGCTGCTACGTATCCCTGAGATATTATTACGGGTTTTTTCCCGCGGCATTTTTTTAATGCTTCTGCAATAATATCTGAAGCAAGTCCGTCACCGCCGGGAGAATCAACTCTTAAAACTATAGCTTTTATGTTCGGATCATCGGCAGCATAATTAACATCGAGAACAAGTTTTCTTGCGGTAATTCCTTCATCCATTGCACATAAGCCTAATGCATAAATAATTGCTACCTTCGGCTTTTCTCCCCAATAATTATCTTTAGGTAAATTAAATTTTTCAAGTGAGCCTGCATTAATAAAACTCTTATAACTTCCTTCCAGCTTTTTTACCGTTTCAATTATATCATCCCACCGCCCCAGTGTATCTGCAAGCCCCGCCTCTATCGCTTCATCGGGAAGGAAAAGAGTGTGATTATTAACTAGATCATCAAATTTATCGGGTTGAATATGCCTTCCTTCGCAGATATCATTTTTAGCTGTCTGATAAAAATCGTTAATCAAATCCTGTAATTGAGCGCTGTCTGCTTCGCTCATTTTATCCCTGGAGTAAGTTTCATTAAAGGATTTGTATCTAAAATATCTCCATTCCGTAAATCCTATACCAAGTTTTTCCAGTGCATTTTTGTAATATTGTCTTCCGGCTAAGAATCCTTCCAGTATTATCATGCCCTGCGGATCCAGGATTATTTTATCGGCAATAGAAGCGAAGTCATACTCTTGTATTTCCGGTTTATCGATATATATAACAACATGCTTCCCAGCCGCTTTGAATTGTTTTAGCTCTTCCCGCAATTCCCAAAGTTTCTCTTTATTTATTGACATTCCGGAAGTATTGATTGCAATTCCGGCAATTGTTTTATCTTCTTTAGCTGCTTTGATTTCCTGAATAGTATTCAACAGCGTACTTGAATTATCAAAAAACTTATACCGCTGATATTCTAATTCTCCGTTCAGGTTTATTTTAACATAATCTTCATTGGAATTTAAATTATGAAAAGGATTTCTATCATATGTGCCTATTCTTATGCCGTAAGTATTAAAACTGTTTTTGCCGGCATCATCAAAATGAGTATCGGAAGAAATGCCGAAGTTTCCAAAGCTTAACTCGACTCCGGCGGAAAATAATTTAGTATCAAAATATCTGCCTGTTATTCTTATACCGGGGAAGGCTTCAACTGCCGCGCCTGTACTCCATTTAATTTCACCTGGATATCTATCCTTTTTAATAGAATAATCTCCGAATACCGAAATAAATTCATCTCCCAAAGGACGAACTGCAAAATCTATAACCCCCTCGCTCCTTCCTGAAGTTGGCAGATTACTAATTAGGCCCAGTGAAAGATATTCATTTGGCCTGATTAGCGTACCAATAGTATATAAGTTTGAAGCATTAAACGCCCCCTCATCTCCTGTATTCCATGAGTAGCTTAAACCATAACTGAATGCATCATTGCCAAGTGATCCGGATATTTTATAATTATTCAAAGAAGCGCCGTAAAGCCTCGAATTAACAATTGCAAATCCGAGATGGGGGATTGAAGAAAATAAACCCCAATTGTCAAAATTATTTAATGTGCCGGTTTTATTCGACCAGGTAAAAAATACATCGGGTCCGCTCTGAGTAGAAAGCATTGCAGGGTTATCATAACCGTATAAACCGTATTTCATAGCCCCGGGTGAAGTTAGCCCATATTGGTTTATAGCATAATAATCCATCAAGCTTGATTGAGCATGAAGCAAAACAGAAAATAATATGAATGAAATTATTGTGAGTTGAGACAGTTTCATAAAAAATCTCGTTTTTTTAACTAAATGTAGGGAATTAACCAGTCATCTGTCAGGCAGGTTAATCAGATTCCTATAGTATTTTTAATTATTTTAGTATAAAGAATTTATACAATTATAACCTTTATTATGATCGAAATAAATAATCTCTATAAAAGTTTCGGAGATAACAAAGTTTTAAGCGGTGTTAATCTTCAAATAAATAAGGGAGAGACAATAGCAATTATAGGCAAAAGTGGCTGCGGTAAGAGTGTCCTTATTAAGCATATTGTCGGATTGCTGTATCCTGATTCCGGCTATGTTAAAGTTGAAGGACAAAGGATAGAT
Organism: Ignavibacteriales bacterium; assembly: GCA_003142915.1. Classification (GTDB taxonomy): domain Bacteria; phylum Bacteroidota; class Ignavibacteria; order Ignavibacteriales; family Ignavibacteriaceae; genus FEN-1297. Next base: position 2,492 of record PLNZ01000159.1, read on the forward strand.
GAATTAGAGATGAAAGAATTGTATGAACTAAGAAAAAATTTTGGATTCCTTTTCCAGGGCGCCGCTCTCTTTGATTCAATGACAGTTGGAGAAAATGTTGCTCTGCCGCTTGTTGAATCACAATATGAATTTTCGAAATCGGAAATAGCGGATACAATTGCGGAAAAACTTAAACTTGTTGGTCTGCCCGATGCACAAAATTTAAAACCGTCAGAGCTTTCCGGCGGTATGAAAAAACGCGTTGGTCTTGCAAGAGCGCTTGTTACTAATCCTACATATATACTTTATGATGAGCCGACTACGGGTCTGGATCCTATAATGTCGGATTCAATTGACAACCTGATAAAAGAATTAAGTGAAAAAATAAAAGTTACTTCCGTTGTGGTTACACATGATATGTACAGCGTAAAAAATATAGCAGATAAAGTTGTTATGCTGCACGAAGGCATTATCCACTTTATTGGCTCCCCGAAAGAACTGTTAGAATCAAATGACTCGGTGATTATTGATTTTATTAAAAGGACAGATATATCGCATTGGTTCAAAAATAAGGCAACCGAAGAAGGCTTGGAAAAAGGTATATATTAAGTATTTATCGGAATCTTATATTTTATATCTATAATTGTATATTCCACAACTTCTTCTTCAATACTTGAAAGTACCTATCTCAAATAATTATCATGCAGAAGCGCTTTACTATCGCTAAAATATATTTTTATTATTAGGATTCCGTATATGATTAGCGAATAGTTAATTTATAAATTAAATTTATATTGTAAGTATTTTTTTGTTTTTTAAAAAGTTTAAAGATGGGAAATCAAATTTCAATTGTACAGGCAATCCAATTAATGCTTGCCCCGGGCATTATGATCTCGGCTTGCGGATTGCTAATCCTCGGAATGAATAATAAATATTCACTTGTGGTTAATCGTATAAGGTTACTGAATGAAGAAAAAAGAAGATTGATTCTGAAAGCTGGTGAAAGAGAATTTACCTATGAAGAAAATATAAGGCTTCACAGCCTTTCACGGCAGCTTTCTGCTTTAGGTTTCAGAGTTAGACTGGTTCGTAATTCAGTAGTAGCAAATACCATTGCCGTAGGATTTTTTGTTCTCACATCTCTTTTTATCGGACTAGAATACCTCTTAGCTAATCAAAATTTAAATTATGTTGTTACATTTCTTTTCCTTGCGGGGATGCTGAATGTTTTAGCCGGTGTTGTATATTCTGCGTATGAATCCATAAAAGGATATGAAATAATTCTTTTTGAAGTGAAAACAGACGAATAATTATCATGAATAATTGATAGATATTTTTATAAGGTATCAAAATAAGCCGAAATCAAACTCTTGATCGGCTATTTTCAAATGAATGAGAAGCATAAATTTGACCCGAAGGAATTATTAGAACCTGCCAGTATGCTTAGGTTATATGCCGGGGGCGCCTTTCCAATGGCAGATGAATCAACCGGCGAGATAAACTGGTATATGCCTACCATACGTACTATAATTCCTTTTGACGGCTATAATGTTCCCCGTTCTTTAAAGAAAGAAATTCCTAAATTAAATTTTGAAGTTAAATTCGATTCGGATTTTTTATCGGTTGTAAGGGGTTGTGCCGAAAGAGACAAGACATGGATTTCCGGGGAGTTGATTGAAGCTTATTTACGTTTGGAAAGAATTGGTCATGTGCATACTGTGGAAGTATTGCAGAATGATAATTTAGTTGGCGGCCTTTATGGAATAACTTATAAGGGATCTTTTTTCGGCGAGTCTATGTTTTCCCGCGTCACGCAGGCTTCCAAGTTTGCTTTGATGAACTTAATTGAACATCTTAATGAAAAAGAATTTGTCCTTTTAGATGTACAATATATAACAGAACACTTGAAGATGTTCGGAGCGAAAGAAATTACTTTTGATGAATATAGCCGACTTCTTATTGAAGCTAATGCAAAGGATTGTGAGTTTTGAATGCCTATATAGTACTTATCTAATTTATTTTCGGTTAAACTTAATAGATTAATATCAATTCCTTTTGCGGCTTGGATATAAATTCGCATCCTGTTTTTGTTACGACAACTTCCTCCTCAATTGTAGCAGTTCCATAACCTTTCACGTAAAGTCTTGGTTCAATAGTATAGACTTGCGTTTCTTCGATCTTTAAAAAAGGCAGCTTACCATATTTTTCCCATTGAGGAAATAAACCGCCGCCGCCGTCATGTGCTGCCTTGCCAACCTGGTGTCCGAGTCCGTGCGGAAATTCTTCATATCCCCGTGAAATAATATAATCTCTGGCAATTCTATCCATCTCCAAACCGGTTACTCCGGGCTTTAATTTATCTGCAACCTTCTGGATTGAATCTTTTATTACATCAAAACCTCTTTGTACTTCGGCAGGGGCTTTTGTTTCACCGTCTTTTAATACATACCATGTTCTTTGAAGATCGGAACAATAACCTTTATACCTTATGCCAAAATCAGCATTAACAAGATGTCCTCTTTCGACTTTCCTTTTTGAAGGAGCTGCATGTGCGCTTTTTGCTTCAGGGCCACTAAAAATTGCCGGACAGTAATCTTCTTCCCATGAAAGTCCATAGCCAAGTTTTTTTGTTAATTCTTTTACAGATGCAGCTATTTCAAGCTCACTTTTACCCGGCATAATAAAGTTTTTCATTTCGTCGAAAATCTTTAAGGTTTCATCTACTGCATATTTCATAATTTCTAATTCGGCTTTGGATTTTCTTCCGCGTAGCGCTGAAATTACTTCTTCCGAGGAAACAAGTATTTCCGAAAATTTAGTTCCCCTTAAATGGTCTGAAAGAATTAAATACATACCATATGTTAATCCATCGGCAAGGTTAGAATTTTTTGAAAAATTGATTGCTATCTTTTTTGGGTTTTTATTTTTTAAATATTCTACTAAAGGATCTCTGATTGATTTTACATAACCCATCACATTTTTGTAAGGAGTAAATCTCCGGAAGTTTTCTACATCATATTCACCTACAATTGCGGTTGAATCACCATCTTTGCCAATCATTAATGCAGACTGCCATGTGCATTCCATTCCGGAAATCATTTCCATTGCCGGGTCTTTAATGCTGCCCGTTTCCCGAACAAACGTTAACCATAAGTCGATATCCTTTTCATTTAGAACCTGGCTTGCCTGTTCAATTTTCTGTTTAATAATTTGTTCCGACATGATTTCCTCTCTAAAAAAATCAAAAAAAGATGAATTTTCTTTAGAAATCTACTAAATATGTTAAAAATAAACTATTTCCATTGTAATTTCTCAAAACTTTAATTTTTTTAAGAGACAGGCTTCCGGAGCTTTGAAACTTATGAAATGTCTTAAATTAAGTTTGAAAAATTCAGATTATTTGTATCTTTATTTTATAAAACTAAAATAAACAGGTTAAGCTTTTTAGTTATTTAAATGCTAACTTTATTTAAATAAAAAATCTGCTTCTGGTTGTGAAAAGAAATAATATTAAATTTTCAACAGGAAAGATGGAGTCCCCAAAAGGGAAGCGTAGTTGTGTCAAGAATTAATTTGACCGGCTTATGAAAAATTATAAAAGAACTAAAATTGTAATTCTGTTGTTTCAATTTAACTCTCTTGTAAAACGGGTTAAATTTTTTGCCTGCCGGTGCCTGATTTTATGCGCCTCCTTTTTAGATTTCATTTTAACAATATCAGCGTTAGAAAATTTTTATAAGTTTCCTCTTATCTTCCAAAGTTGTAATTCAATTTTTTACAAACAAATAAATTGAGAGTTTATTATGTCTGAATATGTTGCAAAATTATTAGTCGAAGTAAAATCTAAAAATCAAAATGAACCGGAATTTCATCAGGCTGTACAGGAAATTATGGAATCTTTGGAAATTGTGTTAGAGCGTCACCCGGAATACCGTTCAGCAAAAATTCTTGAAAGAATGGTTGAGCCGGAAAGAATAATTATTTTTCGCGTCCCCTGGATGGATGATCAGGGAGAAATTCATATCAACCGCGGTTACAGGATTGAAATGAACAGCGCTATAGGTCCATATAAAGGCGGGTTGAGATTTCACCCCTCGGTTACGCTTGGCATTTTAAAGTTTTTAGCGTTCGAACAGGTTTTTAAAAACAGTTTAACAACACTCCCTATGGGCGGTGGAAAAGGCGGTTCCGATTTTGATCCTAAAGGTAAAAGTGATAATGAAGTTATGAGATTTTGTCAAAGTTTTATGTCGGAGCTTTTCAGGCATATTGGGCCTGATACAGATGTTCCTGCCGGCGATATTGGCGTTGGAGGAAGGGAAATCGGATTTCTTTTCGGTCAGTTTAAAAAATTGAGAAATGAATTTTCAGGTGTACTTACCGGTAAAGGCTTAAACTGGGGTGGCTCTTTAATACGCCCCGAAGCTACCGGTTACGGTGCAGTTTATTTTGCGCAGGAAATGCTGAAAACCAAAGGCGAAGATATTGAAGGAAAAGTATTCGCGGTTTCCGGTTTTGGAAATGTCGCATGGGGAGCTGTACAGAAAATAACACAATTAGGCGGTAAAGTTGTTACTCTTTCAGGCCCTGACGGATTTATTTATGATAAGAATGGAATCTCAGGTGAAAAGATTGACTTTATGCTGAGGATGAGGTCAAGCGCTAATGACAGAGTGCAGGATTTTGCCGACAAGTTTAAAGTAGAATTTTATTCCCGAAGAAGGCCATGGGATGTCATAGCTGACGTAGCAATGCCATGCGCAACGCAAAATGAAATTTTTGAAGATGATGCCAAATCATTAATAAAAAACGGCTGCAAGTGTGTTTGTGAAGCAGCTAATATGCCTACTACGCTTGAAGCATACAAAATATTCAAGGATGCAGGAATGCTGTTTGCTCCGGGTAAAGCTGCCAATGCAGGCGGTGTTGCGGTATCCGGTTTGGAGATGTCTCAGGATAGTATGCGTCTTCCCTGGCCAAAAGATGAAGTCGATCATCGTCTGCATCAAATAATTACTAAGATACATGAAACATGCCTAACTACGGCAGAGCGTTTCAGCACTCCCGGTAATTATGTAAATGGAGCCAATATTGCAGGCTTCTTAAAAGTTGCCGATGCTATGCTGGATCAGGGATTAGTTTAACAGACTTTTAATAAATTGTGGATAGTGGAGTTTATGGATAGATCTGCTTTATTTGATATAGAGGATATATTCAGCAGCCGCATTAAGGAATTCCAAAAATTAATGCGGTATAAAATCAGGGAGATTCTTCTTGTCTCAAGTCTCTATGATTATTATCTTTTTGAAGAAGACGGTCGTCTTTACGAGCTGTTAAGGGAAGAATACCAAGTATTAAACTTAAGCCAGGCGCCGGAAATTACTCATGTAACTACAGGCAGCGAAGCGCTTGAATTAGCAGTTACGGAAAATACCTTCGATTTAATTATTACTACTCTTCATATCGAAGATATGCATGTAATTAAATTCGCGCAGATGATACGGAGAGCAGGACTTACAATACCGATTATCCTACTTGCTTATGATAATAAAGAAAGGAAAGAACTAATTGCCAACTATGATACTTCAATTTTTGACAGAATTTTTATCTGGCAAGGTGATTTCCGATTACTTATAGGTATTGTAAAATATGTCGAAGATAGAATAAACGTTGAGAATGATACTTCATCGGTCGGTGTTCAGGTAATTATTTTAGTTGAAGATAATGTGAAGTTTTATTCAACATATCTTCCTCTTATTTATACGGAGATATTCAAACAATCTCAGAGGCTTATATATGAGGGAGTAAATATCACGCACAAGTTTCTCCGTATGAGGGCGCGGCCGAAAATTCTTTTATGCACTACTTATGAAGAAGCTTGGCAATATTATACAAGATACGAGGACTATATTCTCGGGATAATAACGGATAGTAACTTTAGACATATAGGTGTAAGGGATCCTGAAGCGGGGATTAAATTTGCTAAAGCAGTAAAGGTCCGGCAAGAAGATATCCCTATATTACTTCAGTCAAGTAATCCGGATTTTGAGAAGAAAGCTTATGAAGCAGGAGCCTCATTCTTATTAAAGGGCTCTCCCAGGCTGCTTCATGAGCTGCGTGATTTCATGCTAAACAATTTCGGCTTTGGAGATTTCATTTTCCAAACGCCTGATGGTAAAGTAATAGGCAGAGCCGCTAATCTGAAAACGCTGGAAGAACAATTAAAAGTTGTTCCGATAGAAAGCATTCGTTATCATGCAGAGAGGAATCATTTTTCTAAATGGCTTAAAGCACGCACAGAATTTTGGCTTGCCCATAAACTGCGCCCAAGAAAAGTTTCTGAATTCGAGACCTTAGTCGATCTTAGGGATGATTTGATTACTTCGATTAATATTTACCAGGAACTTAGGCTTAGAGGTATTATCACCGAGTTCAGCAAAGAATCTTTTGATCCCAAAAACAGCTTTGCACGAATAGGCAGCGGCTCACTTGGGGGAAAAGCAAGAGGACTTGGCTTTGTAAACACACTTATTAACAATAATAAGATTCGTTATAAATTTGAAAATGTGGAAATCTCTGTTCCTTCTGCCGTAGTAATAGCAACCGACGTTTTTGACCAGTTCTTAGATATGAACCGTCTTGATGTGTTTACACTAAGCAGTTATGTGGATACAGAAATAACAAAAAAGTTTACGGAAGCTACGGTTTTCCCTTCCGAGACGAAGAAAAAACTTCTTGATTTCCTTGAAACTGTTAAAGAACCGCTTGCAGTGCGTTCATCCAGCCTGCTTGAGGATTCCCAGTTTCAGCCGTTTGCTGGAGTATATCAAACATTTATGATACCTAATAATGACCCCGATATAATCGTTAGGCTCAATGAACTCCTTCATTGCATTAAAGGAGTATATGCCTCAACGTTTTATAAGAAGGCACAGGATTATATGAAAGCAACAACTTACCGCCTTGAAGAAGAAAAAATGGCTGTGATTGTGCAAAGGCTGGTTGGTTCTCCCCACGACGGCAGATTCTATCCTGACTTTGCAGGAGTTGCAAAGTCATATAATTTTTATCCTGTTCCGCCGCAGAAGTCAACAGACGGTATTGCTATGGTGGCGCTTGGTTTGGGTAAACAGGTAGTGGATGGTGGAAATGCAGTAAGGTTTTGTCCCAAATATCCCAGACATTTGCTTCAATTTTATTCTACTAAAGAAACTATAAGAAATGCACAGCAGGATTTTTTTGCCTTAGTTTATAACGGCATGCGTGATTCCAATCCTTTATTTATGCCGGAAAAGTTAGTAAAGCAATATGACTTAAGCAGTGCTGAAAAAGATCAAACTTTGTATTCTGTTGGTTCAACGTATTCGGTGGAAGATGATGAGGTTTATGACGGCATTTCCCGGAAAGGAAGGCGCATTGTCACTTTCGCACCGATCCTTAAACAAAAATCTTTTCCTTTAGGTGAAATACTTGATATGCTCCTGGACTTAGGTTCATGGGGAATGGGTGTACCTGTTGAAATCGAATTTGCGGTTAATCTAAATGTACCACCGGGGTATCCAAAGGATTTTGCAATGCTTCAAATGAGGCCGCTTGTTATAAGCCAGGAAGTTGAAGAACTTAATGTTGATAATTATCAGCGCGAAGATCTTATCTGCCAGAGCAGGCAGGTTCTGGGTAACGGTGCGATAAACAGGATTTATGATATTGTTGTTGTTGATATAGATAAATTCGACAGATCTAAAAGCCGGGATGTTGCTTTAGAAGTTAGCCGGTTAAACTCCAAGCTGCTTGATCAGAAAAGGCCTTATATTCTTATTGGCGTTGGAAGATGGGGAAGCTTAGATCACTGGCTTGGAATACCGGTAACTTGGGATATGATTTCCGGCGCGAGCGTAATTGTGGAGTCAGGATTTAAAGATTTAAATGTTACGCCATCTCAAGGCTCTCATTTCTTTCAGAATATTACTTCATTTAAGGTCGGTTACTTTACAATAGATACGGTGAACAACCTGGACTTTATAGACTGGGAGTGGCTCTCTTCCCACAAAGCAGTAGAAGAAATGAATTTTACAAAGCATTTGCTTTTTGAAGAACCAATATCAGTTAAAATAAACGGTCATAAAAATAAAGGAGTGATTTTAAAGCCGGGAAAATAACGATAATATTTTTTATTGTTACCGCTTAACTTTAAAATAACTCTCTTATCCAAATGCTAATTGCAATTAGCGAGTAAATTCCTCCAAGCATACATACACCAACCCAACCATACTTGCTGAAGATAATTGCGGAAGTTGCAGAACCTATTGAACCGCCTATAAAAAAGCTTGTTATATATGCCGTTGTAAGTCGGCTTCTTGCTTCAGGTTTTAGTTTATATATTTCACTCTGATTTAATATATGTGCCCCTTGTGCAGCAAAGTCAAAGATAATTATTCCTATAATAAGCGGGACAAGAGATGTCTTACCGAATACCATAATTAAAAATGAAGCTAATATAGAAAAAAGGAAAATACCTGTTGCCGATTTTGTATATCCTTTATCGGCTATCCTTCCTGCAATGTTAGCGCTAGCTGCCCCTGAAGCGCCGATTAATCCAAATAGTCCGATTATGGCATCGCTGAAATTATAAGGTGGATGAGCTAAAAGAAAAGTTAAGCTTGTCCAAAGCACGCTGAAGCTTGCGAATACCAGCATTCCGTATAAAGATCTTATTCGTAGCAATCTTTCCGTTTTAACTAAGTCCCAAACAGTTTTAAGCAATTGCGGGTATGTTAAGCTTGTTTCTATTTTGCTTTTTGGTAAAGTCCGGCTTAATAGAAATGAAAGAAAAATTACTAATACTGAAGCTATTCCAAATACATATCTCCATCCCAAAGAAGCGGAGATAATTCCGCTAAGCGTTCTTGCCAGAAGAATTCCAAGCAGCAAACCGCTCATCACCTGTCCGACAACTTTGCCTCTTTCATGTTCAAGTGCAAGAGTGGCTGAAAAAGGAACTAAAATTTGAGCTACAACGGAGGTGACTCCGATAGCTAATGATGCGGCCATGAAAATTAGAATTGTAGGCGAAAATGCTGCCGATATTAAAGATACGGAAGCGACTAATAAAACAATTACTATCAATTTTCTTCGCTCAAGAATATCTCCCAATGGAACCAAAAAAACTAAACCTATTACATAACCGATTTGAGTGAGTGTTATAATTAAGCCTGCTGTTGTAATATTGGAACCGAATGTATGTGCAATTGAATCAAGCAGCGGTTGAGCCCAGTAAATATTGGCAACAGTAATTCCGCAAGATATTGCAAGTATAAGTACGATCCGCGGGTTTAAGGATTTTATACCCTCGGCTTTTTCTATGTAAAGATTGTCTGTAGAATCTGAAGTAAGATTATTCATTCAAGTGTTTTATTCTGTCTTAAGGTTATTAATACAAATTTAAGAAAGAATTTATTAAAATGATTTGTTGCCTATTATGCAAAAAATGAAGTGAAATTCCCGCAATTGTAGAGGCACAATCTAATCCGGAGTTGAATCAAATATTTTTATATAAAATATAAAATATTCAGATTACAATTATTTTCCGGACAAGCCTATAACTATATTGCCTGTAAAATTATTAAGATTTAAAGTTACGGTTTTAGGCATTGCCGTTAATTGTAATACATTACCTGAAACCATTGCGCCGTTTATATTCTTTTCATAAATAGAGACGCCGTTGCCGTCTGTGATTACTGTCCTGCCACTGCCGGAAATAAAGTTTGTAACTGTTATTCCTATAGTCAAAGTATCGGCATTAATTTGTACCCCATTAGACTGGGCGTAATTGAATGAGCGGGCGTCAACAACAAATGAATATGAATTGGGTACGTTTCCTGTAACGGGCAAATTACTTGGGGAATAATTATCGGTAACTGCGTTTGTGTTTCTATCTGTATTTATACACGAACTAAAAACTGAAAAGAATACTAAAACAGGAATCCATAAATAAAAAACAGGTCTTCTCATAATGAGCTCCCTTAAATTAGTTTTAAATATTTAATTTTTTCTCATTTAGTATTTGTGTAGAAGTTTAGGACTATTATCAAATTAAAGTCTTTTTTTAACATAATCAATCATAAAATATTAATCAATAAAAACGGATCTACGTTATGACGAATGCCTTGCGGCTTGGTGGAATACCGGTATCCTTATTCACATGTAATGCGGAACGATTTCATTGTAATAAAATCTTTTACTACAATTGATGGTGTAAATAATAATAATTCTTAATTTATGATTATATTATTTACAATTTTAAGTTTTTTGTGTCTTTAATAAATTCATGAAATCGAAAACAAATAGGAACACAATATTCTCTATTACAGCATTATTAATATTTAACTTGTTGTTTTCCAACGGATGCGGTAAGAAGCTTCCTGAAGACAGACCCGCAAGTATAAAATCAGTGCAGTTATTAAATCAGGATAGCAGCATTGTAAACTTCCCGGATGAATTTAAAGGTAAAATCCTTTTATTAACTTTTATATACACAAACTGTCCGGATATTTGTCCAATGACAACTCATAATATGCAGTTGATTCAGGAACAATTAAAAAAAAATGAAATTGATTATGTCCGGTTTGCAGAATTGAGTTTTGACCCTGCAAGAGACACGCCTCATATTTTAAAAGAATTTGGTGATATAAGAAATATTGATTATAAAAATTTTACATTCCTGACAGGGAAAGAGCAGGAAATAAAAAATATATTGAACAAAATGAATATTTTAGCTGCTCCTGGGGACACAACTAAAACCGAAAGCGGCAGTATAATTTATTTTTATACTCATTCTGACCGGATTACTCTTATTGATAAAGAAGGCAACATCAGGAACGAATACAGGGGAAGCAAAACAAATATTCAGCAAATTATTAATGATATAAAAACAATAGGTGACTAATATGATGCTATTTCTTTCTCTTCTTACTTTATTAAATTCGTTCAGCCCTCAAGTGAAAATTGAAAATGCATGGGTGAGACCTGCTGCCAAAGGGATGAATAGCGCACTTTATTTTAATATAAATAATGTAACAACCAAAGCCGACGCACTATATAAAGTAACTTCTAAAGTTTCCGAATTGGTTCAGTTGCATGCAACGGTTAAAAAAGACGACGGGACTGCCGGTATGAAAGAAATAAAGCAAATAGCTGTCCCTGCCAATTCGGTTATTAAGTTTGAACCGGGCGGGTATCATGTTATGCTAATTAATTTAAAGAAAAAATTAAAAGTAAATTCTAAAATTGAATTTATTTTTTATTTTAAGACCGGCGGTAAAGTGAAAGTTAAAGCTACCGTAAGGACAGAATAAAGCAACATGCCTTTGTGAGCTAAATTCTCTCTCATATAATCATTCCTATGGGATGTCGTGTATTCTTGACACAAAGTCACTAAGGCTCAAAGAATTATTTTATTTAGGTTATTAATTCATGTTA
>PLNZ01000299.1 GCA_003142915.1 Ignavibacteriales bacterium
ATGCCAGCATGCCGCCAACAGTATTCTCTATGAAATCAATATAATGGTTATGCTTATTTGGAAATCGTAGAATAAAATCGGGATCGGGTGCGCCAACATATTCATTTCCTTTCGAAACCTTAAATAAGAATAAATCCGGAACTAATATATACCCGGGAGGAAGCGAAAACTCTCCTCCCTGCATTTCATTTTCAAATAGTTCGGGTCCTATATAATAACTTCTTTTTTCAATATTGGTTGAAATCAGGTTTGTCATAACTGACCGGTAGCAGCTTTCAATTGTTCCAGAATCAAACTGCTCATCCCGCTCAAATGGTTTTACTGCAGTTAGAAAATTAGAAACTTCTGTTTTCATATTATCGAATAAACCGGGGTGATTCCTTTTTAACTGATTATAATACCATGACCTGCGCAATAATTCCTTATCTATTACAACAACATCCTTTCTGTAATTCTCAACATTCTGAAAATAATATGCGGCTGCCGTAAAGTAATCCCACTGATAACTAAAAAGAATGGAATTTTTATCTGCTTTGTTTAATATTGCCCTGGTGTAATCTTCATATATATGAATATCACTATCATTTGCATCTGCATAGTTCAATATTAGCGGAATGAATGAAATAATTATTACGGCAGCAACAGCCGGAAATTCTTTTTTGAGTTTATCTCTTAAGAAGGGAATTAATTTGTATAATCCGAAAGCTATAAAGAAGGAAAAAATAATATATGAAGTAACAAAATATGAAGCTAAATCAGCAATATCATAATTTATAGGATAGAGTATAGCAAATATAAATGTCACGGCTAATGCGCCGAATATTTTTACATTCTTCTTGAATGAAAAAAATATTCCTATAATGCCTGCTGCCATTCCAATATAACCGGATTCAGATGGAAAACCTGTTAAATAATCTCCCAGATGTTTTTTTGCCGCTTCAATGGATGAAAAGAGCCAAACATGATATTGTTTTCCTGAAACATGTCTCAGGAAATTTTCAAGATTTACCGGATTACCCCAATTCATAATAGGGTTTTGAGAAGCCCTGATTGGTAAATATGAATAAATAATTAAAATAGCCGGAATAAAAACCGCCAGAGAGAGGAATATTTTTTTTACCGCAGCAAGTGTAAACTTTTCTTTTTGGAAAAATAAAACAGCCGGCAAAGGCAGCAGCAACAATGTAGTTATATGATTTGAGAACCCAAGGGCAAGCACAAATCCGAACAAACACCAATCCGTTGATTTATTATTAGCTGAGAAATAAGTTTTTAATGTTACATATATAATTAATGCAATTAAAAATATTTGCAAAGAATAAACTTCTACGGAAGTTGATTGACCCCAGAATGTTTTACTGAAAGCAAGAATTAANNTTTAGTGTTTTTTTTCTGTTTTGATTTAATAGCCGGTTCTTTAATAAAATCCTGTTTGTTTAGAAAAAGGGCTAATGATTTCATTATTAACCAGATACCCAAAGCGCACCAAAAAGCGGCAAATAAATTGGTTTTATAAATAGTTGAGAATGGCAACGGTATTTTTAATAATAGATGTCCAATCATGGCAAAAAGAGGGTAACCGGTCGGATGCGCAATACCAAGAGTCGATTGGACGGTGGCAAGTTCACCCGCGTCGATTTCCATAACGCTCGGTGCTAAAGTGAACAGATAAACAATAAAAACCAATAGTCCGGTAAGTCCCGCATAATATTTCCTAATTAATCCGGTTATTGCTGTTAACATATTTTTCAAAAAGTATATTATTGGATTTAGTTACTTCAGTTATTTTCTTATCAAGTTCGTTCACGTCCTTCATTTTGAAAAAATTAGAAATCAATAGTCTTTTTTCCTCATTTGAATGGACGATTCCTTGATTTGTATTAAAAATGTTTTGTATTGCCAATTCGAGATTTTTCAAGAAATTAAAATTTGCATTCAGGGAATTAGAATCTTCTTCCCCTATTTCCTTTTTTAATGACGAAATTATTTTGCGGATGCTCTTTCCGGATAATTTCTTGTATAATTTTATATCCTTTAAACAAATATACTGAAGAAGAAAATCGACCGTGAGGCCGCCTCCTCTGTCTTTTTTAATATGAAATGTTTTGTCTCCCGAACGTATTAACTGTTGATTAACGGTATTATACATTTTTTTTATTTCATTTTGGATATNNCCGCAATTTAAGCAATGTCTGGAACTCCCAGATACGCGCTCTTTTATTCAGATATTCCTTATAATTTATCAAATCCCAAACAAGCGGAGAATTTTGTCCTTCAGGTCTCAAACGGAAATCTACGTCAAAAGGTTTAAGAGCTTCCTTTGCTTTACTTAAAAATATTTGAAAATCTTTTTGGCAATCTTTTCCTTTCCGGATATCTTCAACTAAAACAACAAGATCAATATCGGAAGCAAAATTCATACTTTCGGCACCATAGCTTCCAAGACCGCACAGANNTGAGAATTTCAGATCGGAACATAGCTGATTTAATTTATAATCAATGAATAAACATAAAAGCTTCGCAGTTTTATTTGAATCAATTAACTTAAGTGCAAATTGAACAGAGGCGATAAAAATTACTTCTTCGGCGCTTAATAAATGAATTTCTTCCTTGAAATCCTTAATAAATGCCTTGCGTGAAATAAAGTCCTCTTCAAGAATTTTATTTGTAGCGAACAAATCAACAGCCTTTTGGGAGTACAAACATATTTCAAGGAAATGAGTTAATAAGTTTGAACCAATGAATTCATTATACCAGATTGAAGGGAATCTTGTTGTTCGAATTATCTTGACAAAATTTTCCAATACTCTATCGGGGTCTGTTGAGATTATGAGAAAAGATAATATTTGCGGTTCGATTTTAGTAAATGATTCTATTGTACGTGTATCAAATTCTTTCTTATCAATAATTCCGGCGCCGCTTCTTAAGAATTTTATATTTTTCGCAGCTTTGTTCGTGTCCTTAAATTTAATCGAATCAATTCCATTAAGATTAGTTTCGTTATCATTTGTCTTTAAGATTTCATTATATATCTTTCTGACCGCAAGTCTGTAATTATTAAGTTTTTCACGGAAGTTATCTATAGTTCCCAATCCAAGGAAAACAGCAAGTTTATTCAACTGTTCACTTTCTTTAGGGATAAGATGAGTCTGCTGGTCATTCATCAATTGTAAAAAGTGTTCAATCCGGCGGTAAAAAATATAAGCTTCGGTAAATATTTCTCTTTCATTTTTCTTTAAGAGATTATTTGAAGCCAATAGTTCAATTCCTTCCAAAGTATTACCTGTTCTTATTTGTTTTAACCTGCCTCCGTTTAATAGTTGAAGAGCTTGAACAGAAAATTCTACATCCCTTATACCTC
>PLNZ01000372.1 GCA_003142915.1 Ignavibacteriales bacterium
CATTTCTATTGACAAGTTCCGCATTGTGAACAAATTGGGCCAAAATCCGCCTAGCGGCGAACAGGTATGTTACCGCGATGCGGTTCTGATTACTTTGTTGGATGTTATTTTACTACAATTATTTAGCCTCTTGGCTAAATAAAGAATGTTTTAATATTGTGCAAAAGTCCACACTTAAAAAAGCATACGAGAATTAAAAAAAATAAAAATTTTATCTCACCCGGATTACCAAATAGTTAAGGAACTTAAAGATTTGAATGTTTTGTAATTTATCTAATCAACATAAAAAGTTTGCTGACGTTTCGGTCCTACGGAAATAATATCTATTTTAATTCCCGCTTCACCGGAAATAAATTTTAAGTAATCTTTTGTCGCTTTTGGAAGTTCAGCGTAAGAAAGGCAATTTGATATATCTTTTTTCCAACCAGGAAGCTTCTTATAAACAGGTATTACTTTGGATAACCTGTCTACATCCGTTGGAAAAGATTTTAGTGTTTTGCCATCAAGCTCATAACCACCGCATACTTTTATCTGATCAAATTGACTTAAAACATCAAGTTTAGTAATTGCAACCGAATCAAATCCGTTTATCATTGCAGAATAACGGACAAGAGCAGTGTCAAGCCACCCGCATCTTCTTGGTCTGCCGGTTGTTGCACCATACTCAGCGCCTATTTTTCTTAATGATTCTCCATCATCATCGAGTAATTCGGTTGGGAAAGGGCCATTACCGACTCTTGTTGTATAGGCTTTTACAATTCCTATTACTGAATCAATTTTTGTGGGTGGAATACCTGTGCCGGTGCAGGCTCCGCCGGATGTAGGGCTTGAAGAAGTAACATACGGGTAAGTTCCGTGATCTACATCCAGCAGCGCTCCCTGTGCTCCTTCCAAAAGAATTGACTTACCTTCGGAGATAGCATTATTTAAATATACAGGAACATCTTTTACATATTTATCTATAGCTTTGTCGAATTCTACATACTGCTTAATAATTTCTTCAACATTAAGCTCTGCATGCTCGTAAACTTTTTTCAGCAGGTTATTCTTCTCGATTAAATTTTCTCTTATTTTTTCTTCCAGTACTTTTCTGTTGAGGAGATCAACTATTTTAATTCCTTTACGCGCATATTTATCTATGTAGCAAGGTCCTATTCCTCTGCCCGTAGTACCTATTTTATTTTCGCCGCTTTCGCTGATGGAATCCAGCAGTTTATGGTAAGGCATTATTAGGTGGGCATTGTGGCTGATAAATAGTCTTCCTGCAACTTTTATATCATTCTTTTCAAGAAGGGATATTTCTTCTAAAAGCGCAGTCGGATCTATTACAACGCCATTACCGATAACACATATTACATTTTCCCTTAGAATACCTGAGGGAATAAGATGAAGGACAAACTTTTTATCGTCGATTTCAACTGTATGACCGGCATTAGCACCGCCTTGATACCGGGTTACTATTTCATATTTTTCACTTAATATATCAACTATTTTCCCTTTACCTTCATCACCCCACTGACTTCCGACAAGTACAGATACGCTCATTAGTTACCCTTAAGAATTTATATTTTTATTTCAAAAAAGCAGGCTTTATATTGATTAAACAAAATAAAAACTCCGAATCCAGGAATCCGGAGTTTTCATTTCCAACACCTTTTATTTTTAAACTAATTACCGAAGCTTTTAACCGCTTCGTCTACAGTTTCATAAGATTCAAAAATCTGGCTTAACTTGGTAATTACCAATAGACTTTCAATTTTATCGGTTGTTCTGGCAAGTTTCAAATTTCCATCGCCTTTTTTCATAGTTGTGAGACCGCCGATTAGCATACCAAGACCGGAACTGTTCATAAATTTAACTTCTGAAAGATCAACAATAGCGTTCTTTTTTCCTTCATCTAAAAGTTTATGAAGAAGTTCATTAAATTCTTTAGCATCTTCACCGCCCAAAACATTTCCTTTTAACTCTATAACAGCGGCATTATATTGTTCGTGATGTTTTAACTTCATAAATAACTCCCAAAATTTTGTTCACAATTTAATTAGATACAGCTATTTTTGCAAGAAAAAGTGCACTAAAATTGATTAACTTATAGTTAAATATTCTCATTTTTACATAAATGAAAATATCTGACTACTGTTTGATAGAATGTATGCTTTTTAACACCTGAAATATAATAAATCATTTTATCATCTTCCGGTTATCATTTATTTTTTACGCTTATCAGGATAAATTGTTACTAATAAAAAAATGTTTGATGTTAAATAAATTCGGCTATTTTGGGGAACAAACATCGAGGAGTTTCGTCTAAAAACATGAAAAACAAAAAGAATGAAAAAGATTTGGCGTTACCTCAAATTTTAAATTTAGATGATGATTTTTCACTGATTAAGAGATTCATTGAAGGCGATGAATCTACTTTCAGCGTTCTTGTGCAAAGGCATAAAGAAAAGATAAGAAATATTATTTACCTGACACTGGGTAATCACGATCTTGTGGACGATATAGCCCAGGAAGTTTTATTAACTATTTATAAAAATTTAAGCAGATTTCGTTTTGAATCTCAATTTACGACCTGGTTATATAGAATAACGATTAATAAATGTAAAGATCATTTAAGGAAAATAAATATTCGGCATATTTTTTTATCTTTTAAAGATTCCGATGAAGAACATGGTTATGAGCAATCTCCTGAGACTTCTGATGTAAAAGAAATAGTTCATAAAGCAATAGAGAAACTTCCCGATAAGCTGCGAATTCCTCTTTTGCTAAAGGATATAGAAGGAATGAGTTATCAGGAGATTGCCGAATCGGTGCAATGTGAAATAGGTACGGTAAAGTCAAGAATTTTTAGAGCAAGAGAAAGTTTAAAAACTTTGTTGAAGCCCTATGAGCAGGAGTTATTATAATGAAATATTTTTACAAATCTAATTACCGTGCAGGTGGAAAATACGAGCTTCTTTCTGCTTATCTTGATAATGAACTTTCCGATGAAGATGTTAAAAAATTAGAAGAAGAATTACAGTTTTCAAAAGAACTTCAGGAAAAGCTGACTGAATTAAAAAAAATAAAACAGCTTACTATTTCCTCGATAAAACCTGTCCAGGAGAATCCTTTTTTTGAAGCCCAGCTGGCGGCAGCATTAAAAATTAAAAATCCCTGGTATTATAAGTTTAGAAGGTTTTCACCTGTTTTCAGTGTAATTGCTTTAAGCATTGTGCTTATGATAGTATTAAGGTACAACCCTAAAATAATTGACAGGCTGGTCGATCAGCAGAAATCGAGCATCACGGCGTTTTATAAGGAAAATTTAAAACCGTTACTCTATACAGCAAATTTAACTAATGAGGATATTTTTAACTTTGCATTTTATCATCAACTACCTCTCGATTCTAAGAAAAAACAATATTTGCTGTTAGGTTCCGATAAAAACGGCAAACAGTATTTTGAAATAAAAGATGCCGGATTCATACAGAACATGAATAATCTGGCAAGATTTTCAAAAAACCTTAATCTGACTGAAACCCAACAGCGCCAGATGGATTCTATTTTGGCATCGTATGCCGGTGATTTGCAGGCTCAGGTTTTAGTGAATGAGAAAAACACTGTAGCCATAAATCCTAATATCTGGAATTTTAATAAAGCTATTGCAATAGATTTGATTTCGTTTGCTCAAAAAGTAAACGGAAAAGAATCTCTGAAAATAGTTCCACCCGGATATAATCAACTTCCTTCGGCAAAAGCCCTTAAACAAATGACTAAAGAAATTAAATCGGCTAAAAATAATAAATATATTTTCTTTACTTCCGATTCAATTTTCTCCGATCAGTACCAGTTCAATAAAGGCGAATTTAATAAGGAGATGGAAAACTGGTTGGCAGAAATGAATAAGAATTTAAAACAGATTGATAAGCAATTTAAAAATTTCAATGTCAATATTCATTTCGGCGATAATTTTGCTAAGTTTCAGAAAGGTTCATCTCAGAATAAAGGCTTTAATGTTTACATCGATAGCAATGTCTGCCGTGTAGATATCCCGGAAATTGTAATTCCTCCAATTGTTTTGCCGAATATGGGTAAGCTAAGCGAAAAAATAGACAGCCTAATAAAGTATTTCGGTTCGTATTCATTTTCAATTCCGAATCCCGGGAAAGACAAAAATTTTAATTACAAATATTTTTTCAGTGACTCTTCCAAAGGATATAAATTCAATTATAAAGCTTTTGGCTTTGACTCATCATTTACTCCGGGGAACTCAAGAGCAGATCAGATGCTGAAGAAAAGATTTAAAAATTTCAGCTTTAATCCTGATTCCATGGCTTCCATTTTTAAAATGTTTATGGGAGATTCTTCCAATGGCAGGGAGATGCAGAAACAGTTGAAAAATTTTGAAAAGCGAATGGAACAATTTCAGAAGCAAATGGAGCAAATGCAAAAACAGTTAAAAAAGAACGTTCCCGAAGAACAGCAAGAGAAGCCTGTTGAAATTTGAATAAGTGTAGGAATTTGATGAACTTGTCCCGATTTTAATCGGGATCAAGTTCCTGCGTTTATTTTTTCATAAAATTTACACCCCGCCAGTTTTGCATCCATCATAAAATTTCCCCGTTTATCCAGAGTTTTCTTTACAAAAATCAATTTTTACCGTAATTTAACTTTCGAAGGATACTATATTATTGTTATTTTGTAATATTTTGAAGGAATCCTTTTAGAAGAATAAAAAAACCGGAAAAATTTTGCTGAACTTAAAATCCCTGAAAATATATGGCCTGGAAATAAAAACCAGCGTTAAATTTCAATCCTTTGTGGGATTAACGATAATTCTATTTATTTTCCGGTTAACTGTATACTTGCCGGGGTCTGTAGTTTTAGTCTCTATAAGCGAATTGCTTGTACTATTAACATTCACATCACTCTATGCTTATTTGCTTGAATTAGTTAAGGCAAAACACGTGAATCCGCTTTCATTTGTAATGAACGTAGGCATTCTAAATGCTGTAATATTTTTTCTTTTAACTTTTTCCGACTGGATTTTGAGTAGTTTAATGACTAAAACCGAGGGAATGGCAATAAATCATGGTCTTATAGCAAATCTTCTTTCATTTATTTATTCTTATATAATATTAAGTTCTCTTGCGATTGTATTTCTGGCATTTAGGGAACTTTATTATTACAGGCAGAAAAAAAATGTAAGCACTTATTTTAATACAATGATTGTGTCTTTTGGGCTTACCTGTGTTGCAAATTTGTTTAATAATGTGATTGAACCAAATTACATTAAGGAAACTTTCCTCTTGATTTCCATTTTGCTGATTGTAATTAATTCAATTAAGATATCCTGGATTGCATTTATTGTAAAGAAAGAAAAAATTGCCCTTTTGGTACTATCAATAATAATTTCCATTTTATTTTTTACCAATTTTGCCAGTGCATCGGATAATATTCATAACCAGGTAGTAATACAATTTTCCTCGATGTTAAACCAGTTTCTGAAAATAATAATGATTTACGGGGCAATATATTTCAGCATATTATTTTTTACTACCCTATTCCATATTCCTACAGCGGAAGTATATGACAGGAAAGCTCAGGAGGTTTCATTTTTACAGTATTTCAGCAAATTAATTACCGAGTCTCATGATTTTAGTGAATTAGCCGAAACAGTTACAGAAATTACAACAAAGGTATGTAATGCAGAAGCAGCATGGATTGCATGGAAGGACGGGGACGAGTTTAAATCCATGGCAAATAAAAATATCGGTTATTATGATTCAAACAATATGACAAAATTTATTTTTGGCAGCCGGCTAAATAGGGATTTTAGTCGGTCTTTTATTGTCAATCTTAAAAAACATAAAAACCTTCCGCAATTAAGCGAAGGTTACTTCCATTTTGCCGCAGCTCCAATTAGGACGCATAATGAAATAAAAGGATTCATTATAGCCGCCAAGAAAGATGATTTTATGTTTGACGATGAAGATAGGGATGCAATGAATACATTTTCCGATTATGCTTCTGTTGCTATAGAAAATTCCAGGCTTCTTGAAGAATTGATTGAAAAGGAAAGGCTGGAAAAAGAACTTGATGTAGCCCGCGAAATTCAGAGAAGAATTTTACCGTCTAAAAATCCCGATTTTGAAAACCTGAAGATATCATCGGTATTTATTCCTGCTTTTGAAGTCGGCGGAGATTATTATGACTTCTTCGAAATTGATGGAACTAAATTAGGATTTATAATTGCCGATGTCTCCGGCAAAGGCATATCTGCCGCTTTTATTATGGCCGAGGTAAAAGGAATCTTTGAATCGTTATCAAAAACAATAGAGAGACCGAAAGATATTCTTATTAAAGCAAATGAAATTCTGCAGAGAACTTTGGACCGTAAAAATTTTGTTAGTGCAGCATACGGGTTGATTGATTTAAAGAAGGAAACTGTTTCAATTTCAAGGGCGGGACACTGCCCGATACTTTTGGTTAGAAATAATATTGTAGAAAATTTACGGCCTAATGGCATAGGATTGGGTCTAAACTTTGGCTCGCAATTTGTTGATTCGTTGGAAGAAATAGAGCTGAAATTACGGGGAAATGATATAATTGTCCTTTATACTGATGGGATTACAGAAGCAAAAAATAAGGAACTGGAAGATTTCGGAAGCATTCAATTTGAACAGATTTTAATTAATAACAGCAATAAAAATGCAGATGAAATTTCGAATAAGGTGATACGGGAAGTAACTTTATTTTCACAAAGTAAACCACAGCATGATGATATTACTTTAGTTATATTAAAATGGAAACAAAAATTAAAAAATGATGGAGATACAGAATGGCAGAATTCAGCACCTCAACTAAAGACGCAGGTGACATAAACGTAATTTATTTAAACGGGTACCTTGATGCACATACAGCGCCGATACTTGAGAATACCTTCTCTGATTTAATAGACAAGAGAAAGTATTCCATTGTAGTAAGTTTTAAAAACCTTGCATATATCAGCAGCGCCGGTTTGGGGGTATTCATGGCTTTCATAGAAAAAATCAGGGAAAACAGCGGCGATATTAAACTTACCGGTATGAGCGATAAGGTTTACAATATTTTTGATTTGCTCAGATTTCCTTTATTGTATGAGATATTTAAAAGTGAAGAGGATGCTATAAAAAAATTCAATGAGATCAAGTAAGTTGAAAACTGAAAATAAAAAGCTAAAAGAAAAAGAGCTGTCTGTTAAAAGTAAAACAAACAATCTCTCAATTATCAGGGATTTTATTTGCAATGCTGCGACAGAGATTGGTTTTCCATCCGAAGTAATAGACAACATTATACTGGCGGTTGATGAAGCATGTACCAATATAATAAAACACGCTTATAAGTCTTATCCGGAAGGAGAAATAACCGTTAAGCTTAAATATGCTGATAAAAAATTTACAATAATTATAATTGACCACGGTACTCCGTTTAGGCCGGAGACAGTTCCGGATCCGAATCTCCAAACCTATTACAGGCAACATAGAATAGGCGGATTGGGAATGTATTTAATGAAATCCTTAATGGATGAAGTTAAATATGTATCGGTTCCGGGCAAATACAACCGGGTGCTTTTATCCAAGAATTTGAACACTTCACCCTGATTAAGCCGCAGGCTTGCAAAATGAATGAATCCGAGAGTATTAAAGTTAAAAGAAATCTTACTGCGTTAGTTGAATTCAGCCGGATTATTAATAGCAGCCTTGATTTGGATTTTATTCTTAATAATGTTCTTCTTATATGTATGGGGAAATTTCTCGCTACAAGAGGTCTGATTGCACTCAGCATTAACGGTAAGCTGATCATCAAATCATCTAAAGGAATTCCGGAAGAATTTAAAAAAAAATTTCCTAAATTAATAGTAGACGACAATCTGATAAATAATTCCGAATTAAAGAATTTTTTCACGGAAGGTAAACTGCAAGTAATAGAAAAGATTTCTTCTTCCGATGACTGTCTTGGGATAGTCTGTCTGGGAGAAAAGCTAAACAAATCGCCTTTCACTGAAGATGATATTGAATTCCTAAAAACTATAATAAATATATCCGCATCGGCTATTCAAAATTCGTTAGTTGTTGATAAGCTTAGCATGGTAAACAGGTTCCTTGACTCAAGAGTGCAAAGATTGAATTCACTTTTTGAACTTAGTAAAGAATTCGGATTGTTTTCAGAATCCTCACGTGTTGCAAAACTTTTAGTTTATTCTGTTATTGGTCAGTTCCTCGTATCAAAATATGCCGTATTAACTTTTATGGACGGCAATATTAAAATACTCGAATCAAAATTTCCGGATGATTATTTAAAAAATTTCCTTAATAACGAGGATTTTCTTCAACTGGAAAATCCAATTTCAAATCATGAAATCGAAAAACAATATAACGAACTCTTTAAACTTGGCATTGAAGTAATTGTTCCTATGCAGCTTCAGGGCCGGACTAAAGGCTTAATACTGTTAGGCAAAAGAATAAATAACCAGCGATACTCAGAAGCTGATATTGAATTTATTTATTCCATAGGCAGCCTTGCAATAATTTCACTTGAAAACAGGCGTCTGTTTCAAGAAGCTCTGGATAAACAGAAAATGGAAGAAGAACTTGAAATTGCACGCGGAATACAGCGTAATCTTTTACCCGGTGAAATACCTGATTTTGATGGTTTTGATATTGCAGTAATGAATATAACTTCCCAGCAGGTTGGCGGTGATTATTATGATGTAATAAGGCTTGACGATAATACTTTTTGTGTTGCTATTGCGGATGTTTCAGGCAAAGGAGTCCCTGCTGCTTTATTGATGGCAAACCTGCAGGCGTTTATTAAGACCACTTGCAGCCAGGGAATGCAGCTTGAAGAAGCAACTGCACTTATAAATGATCTGATTTCTGAGAATACATCCGACGGCAGGTTTATCACTTTTTTTTGGGCAATAGTAGATAGTGAAAAGCGTACGTTGAACTATGTAAATGCCGGTCACAATCACCCCTTACTTATTCGTAACGGAAAAATTCGTAAGCTGGATAAAGGAGGAATTATTATTGGCGTTATGAAAACAATTGTGCCGTATCTTTCTGAAAGTATTCAACTTAATAAAGACGATGTTATCGTCCTTTTTACGGATGGAATAACAGAAGCTAAAAATAAGTTTGATGAAGAATACAGCGACGAAAAACTTGAAGTATTATCGGTTGAATCTGCAAGCTGTTCTTCAGAAGAAATTTTAGAAAAGATAAAGAATGATGTACAGACTTTTGCACTCGGCGCCGCCCAGTCTGATGATATGACTGTTGTTGTTATAAAGGTAAATTAAAATATTTCTGTCAGCCTAAATCCGGTTCCTTTTACTTTTAATATTATTCCTGTTATTTTTCATCCTGTTATTCAGTGATTAATAAAATTATACCAATACGCAAATGGCATTAATTAAAGATATATATCTAAGATACAGGCCAAAATTTATAATCGGACTTTCCGTTCTTTTAATATTGCTTGCTGTTATTGAGCTTTATTTTGTCTTATTTGTCAGGGTAACATCAAATGATGAATGCCTTTGGGTGCCCAAAAGTGGTAAGCAAAAATCCACGGTTATTGTTTTTGAATCAGTTAAAGTTAAAGGAGTTACCTGGAATGCCGGTATAAGGAACGGCGACCTGCTTCTTGAGATAAATCACCATCCTCTTTCCGATGTTTTTGCTGCTCAGGAAATACTTAATAATGTAAAAGCGGGAAACTTCGCGGACTATACCATCAAAAAGGGTGATAAGGTAATTCAAACAAAAGTTTATGTTAAAAAACTTATCCAGACAAGCAATCTGGCCGTCGTAATTTTAGCGCTCTTTCAAATGCTTATCAGTTTTATTGTATTCATGTCTAAGCCAGGTGGACAGGTACAAAAATTATTTTATGCTCTCGGAGTAACAACAGTTGTAGGTTGCAGTTTTGTTTTTATAGCAAATAATCTATCTTCTGAAACATTACAGGCTAATCCATTTTATTATCTGTTTATTACTTCATTATTATGTTTCGGGCAATGTTTCCGACCTTTTGTTTTGGTTGCTTTCTTCTGGACTTTCCCCCGGCCGTTTAAACTAATGGAGAGAAAATGGGTCAGGCGCCTGTTATTTATATTACCTCTTGTTTTCTCTGTTATATTTCTGGTCACGCTTGTAATTAACTTTAAGTTCAACGGGGAGAAATTTGGAATTATAAATATTCTAAATAATTTTCTCACTTACCTGATATGGATTTTGAATACAGTTGCTATAACATCATTAATAATAAATTACAGACGTTTAAAGACCAAAGAAGAGAAAAAACCCGTATTTATTGTGCTTGCAGCTTTTGCAATAGCCTTGGCTGCAACTGTTTATACTACAACAATTGCGCCTGCTATATCGGATACCGTATTTAATTCCCCGCAGTATTACACCCCGATAATATTAATTATCCTTGTACCAATTGCTTTTGCATATTCAATTTTCAAATACCAGATGATGGATGTAAGCGTAGTTGTTAAAAATACTTTAATGTACGGAACAGCTACCTTAAGCCTTGCAGTCGTTTATTTCTTTGTTATTTATTACTTAGGGCAAAGCATAAGCCGTGCAATCGGCACTGATTTCCAGGGGCTTATAGCGGGTGTCATCTTTATCCTTTTTGCTCTGGTGTTTCAATCAACCAAAGATAACTTCCAGAATTTTATTACTTCTAAGTTCTACCCGGAACAGTTTGCTTATCAGAAGGTACTTGTAAAATTCAGCAGCGATGTATCTACCTTGGTTGGGTTTGATAATATTCTTGATTCCATGAAGGTTACGTTTGTTGAAATGTTAAAACTAAACAGGTTGGGTATACTGATAAAAGATAAAAAGGATGATGATTTTCATCTTGTAAGGAGCTTTGGCTTTTCTAACGCTGATCTTACCATAGATATAAGAAAAGCACAAAAAATAGTAGACAGGAAATTGGCAATTTCATCATCTGTTATTTTGGAACAAAACGAATTTGCTGAAGCTTTCCCGGATATTTCAAACAGGCTGGTGAAAGAAGAAATTTACACAATAATACCGATGATAATAAAATCTAAGGTTATCGGCTTGCTGTTATTCGGACTTAAGCGCTCCGGCTCTCAATTTGCCGGAAAAGATCTGGACCTGCTTACCGCATCAGCAAACCAAGCGGCCATTGCAATTGAGAACGCACGGCTTTATGAATCCGAAGCCGAAAAGCTTAAGCTTGAAAGAGACCTTACCCTTGCAAGAAGAATACAGCAGGGGCTGCTGCCTAAGTGCATTCCTAATACAAATGGGCTGGATATCTGCGGTGAAATGATCCCGGCTATGCAGGTAGGTGGAGATTATTACGATTTAATTCCCGTTTCGGATTCTAAATTGTTTGTTGTGGTCGGAGATGTTTCAGGCAAAGGGTTGGCTGCATCATTATATATGACCAAGCTTCAGACTATGGTTCAGTTCGCATGTACAGCGGATAAGACTCCGAAAGAAATAATGATTGATCTGAACAAGCGCTTTTATGAGTCGATTGAAAGAAGTTCATTTGTCACGATGACGCTTGCTTTGTTTGATACCGAAAATAATAAAGTTATATTCTGCCGCGCCGGGCACATGCCTGTGCTTACCGTAGCCAACGCTGAAGTCCGTTCATACAGAACACAGGGAATAGGAGTCGGGCTGGAAAAAGGGACTATCTTTAACAGGACACTTGTAGAGGAAGAAATAAAACTAAAGCCGGGACAAATATATGCATTCTTCTCCGATGGAATAACCGAAGCGATGAATGAGTATTACGACCTTTTCGGTGAGGATAAGCTTTCGGAAATATTGAAGGGCAAAACGCATAAAACATCTACGGAGATAATGGGTGAGATATGGGGATCGATAAATACATTCAGAGGCACCGCCGAGCAAAACGACGATATGACAATGGTAATAGTTAAGGTTGGATGATTCAAAAATAAAATAATTAGAGAAAATGAATAACGACTCGAGAGACAAAATAAAACTATATTTGTCTAAGCCTCTTGCTGAATTAATTATTATTAACAGCTATAACAGTTTATTTGTCCCGGGTACTTTATGCAAGGGAAACATTTAGCTGGTATGTCCAGACAACCGGTCAGGAGATAGTTGATTTGTTTCTTATAGTCCCGCTTGTATTAGTAACCTCCATACTTGCATATAAACAAAACTGCCATACTACTGTGGGGTGGAATTAATGTATTTATTAGTTATACTTATGCAATTTATTGCTTTGCCGTTCATTTTAACGGCTTGTTTTTAGTTTATTGTTTTGTGCTGGGATTGTCTTTTTATTCATTCGCTTTTTTTTCACAAACCAAAGAATATTCTGCAATTCGGTATTTGGATAATATTCCTGTCAGGGCTGTGGGAACATTTTTAATAGTAATTGCGTGTATATTCTACCTGATTTGGCTGAAGGAAGTAATACCTTCAATAGCCGGTAATACTTTTCCAAAGAATTTGGTTGAATACGGAACACTAACCAACCCGGTTCATGTGCTGGGTTTATCAATATTTCTTCCGGCGCTTATTATAACGGCTGTTTTACTGCTAAAGAAAAAACCTCTTGGATTATTGCTCGCCCCGGCGATGCTTGTATTTTGTTCCTTGATGGCAATATCTATCAGCGTACTGATTATTATTATGAAATTAAAGGGATTGGAAGGGGACTTATCAATAACTATTGTATTTGGCCTTTTGGCATTGATTAGTATAGTACTGCTCATTATATTTTTGAAGAGTATTAATAATAGTTAAATAAATCGTATTTATATTAAAAGGTATTAAGGGAGAATATTTTTTACACTAATTAAAAAGAGGACATATATAATGGGAACAAACATATTCCTTGATAAATCGATAAAACCAGATGATCAAAAGCTTTCTAAGGCGCTCGGTGAATCTTATAAATATTGGACTGATATAAAGAATTATATTGATTCTAAGTACCCCGGTACTGTTGAAGAGTGGAAAAATTACGGCGCAAAATATGGATGGAATTTAAAAATTCTGCTCAAAAAAAAAGGAATTTATTTTTTCTGTTCGCACACGATAAGTACTTTAAAATCTCATTTGTTTTCGGGGATAAGGCAGTCTCTGCCATAGAGCAAACCCATTTACCTAAAAATATTATTGATGAATTATGTTGTGCGAAGAAATATATGGAGGGAAGGGGAATTGCGATTGAAGTTAAGAAACAGAAAGATGTGAGTATTATTAAAAAGCTGATTGATATTAAAGTAAATAATTAGCCTAAACCTGTTGCCCAAGTATTGATTTACTATTAATTCACAAATATTTTTGTATGGGCGTTGGAGTTCGCCTTTGAACTGTCCATTTTTCAAACCGGACTAATGACTCCTGCCGTTTATTATTGCATAATTTAAAATTTTAATTACACCTGAATGGAGTGAATAAATTGCAAAATTATGTCCTTGTTTGTATCGGTGCGGCAGCAGGAGGCGCTGCAAGATATTGGACTTCAAATGTTGTTTACAAATTTCTGCCTGCAACAATGCCTTTTGGTACCCTCATAGTGAATATGGTCGGCAGCTTTATAATTGGATTTGTAATGTTTTATTTAGATAGTAATGAGTTAATAAGCCCGCAGATGAGGATATTATTGACAACAGGCTTTTGTGGAGGATTAACAACCTTTTCGACTTTTTCTTTTGAGACTATTAACCTGATTAGAGATTCTGAGTTTCTTTTAGCCGGAACAAATATTATTTTAAATGTGGTGCTTTCATTTGCCGCAGTATTTTTGGCATATATATTTGGAAAAATTTTAACCGGAGGTTAAAATGGAATTAAAAGGTGAAGCAAAGTTAGTGCGGATTTTTGTAGGCGAGTCAGACCGGCTGGATCATATTCCGGTTTATGAAAAGATAGCTCTTGAAGCAAGAAAAGCAGGAATAGCCGGCGCTACAGTGTTCAAAGGAATTATGGGATTTGGAAAAAACAGTCGTATTCATACTGCAAAAATTTTACGCCTTTCCGAGGATATGCCTATGGTGATTGAAATAGTTGATGAAGCCGAAAAAGTAGAAAGTTTTCTTCCCGCTCTTCACGAGCTTTTTGAAAAAGCGAATTGCGGCGGATTAATTACTTTAGAAAAAGTGGAAATAATAAAATATGTAACGAGCAGTAAATAATATTGAATACACTTCTTTAAAGTCTAATCTCCGGGATGATTTATCAATTATGGCAATTCACAGGAAATGATGAAGTTTTGAATTAAAGACAGTTAAAAAAACAAAAGCTTAAATGCCGGAATTATCGTTTTTAAGCTTTTGTCCTTTAGCTAAATTTATTCCTTCGGTTTTTCTTTTATGAATTTTTTCTTTTTTAGTTTGGGTCTCGTTTTGCCATGTGAACCCATAAAGATTTTACCTTTTTTTGATTTCCTATCGCCTTTACCCACAGTTACTCCTAACTTTATCAATATATAATAGTGAATAACAAATATAAGATAAATATTTGAATTTTTTATGGCAAACTTTATCCTCCAAATATAAGTTGGTTAGGAACATTTCCCCTTTTTATTTTCGCATCTGCTGCCGGAATAAAAATTGAGTTGTGCAACACTCTCTGCCGGCACGTAGGTTTTCAGAAATAATTCGTAAATATTGCAGCTTTTTGTTGTGATTAAAATTGGTATGCATTGTGTCACAGCGATGCGGTTCTATTTTTTTAGATGTTGTTTTACTACAAATATTTAATCCCTAACGGGGTTAACAACAAATAGAATATGTCAAAATACTTTAACAGGCAATTTTCCTAAGCCATAGATAGCCTGCCAGCAGGCTATCTATGGCTTAAAATAATTAGTCTTTAAAAATAAAAAGTCCCGATAACTTCGGGACTTTTTATAGATGAAAATCTAAAATTAGAATTGAACTTTTTTGTGCGTTCTATTTGCGTATTCAAGAACTAATGCGCTTGCAACGAATATCGAAGAGTATGTTCCGGTAATAGTACCGAAAAATAGTGTAAATGAGAAAGCTCTTAAAACTTCACCTCCGAAAATAAGCAGAACGGTTATTGCCATTAGAACCGTACCGGCAGTTAATATAGTTCTGCTCATGGTTCTATTAACGCTCTGGTTAATCAGTTCTTCAAGGTCCATTGTCTTATGAATTTTAAGGTTCTCTCTTACTCTGTCGAATACAATTACAGTATCAGCAACCGAATAACCGATAAGTGTAAGGAACGCTGCGACAACGGTAAGATCAATTTCCAGATTCAGTCCCGGTATTATACCGTAAAGGGCGGCATAAAGACCTATGGTAATCAAAACATCATGAAACAAAGCAACCACTGCACCAAGAGCAAAGATAAACCTAAACCTGAATGCAAGGTAAGTAAGAATTCCTATCAATGAAATGAAAATTGCTAAGACAGCATTTGTTTTTAATTCATTACCGACTTTAGGACCTACATGATCTTCTTTCAATACGCTAAATGAGTTATCGCCTAATTTTGT
>PLNZ01000111.1 GCA_003142915.1 Ignavibacteriales bacterium
CGCGGTTATGTAATTCCTGAAGATGTTCGCGCAATCTGCCTTGATATCCTCCGCCATAGAATTGCTGTTAGTTATGAAGCGGAAGCTGAAGAAATAACATCCGAAAATGTAATACAGGAAATTTTAAACAAGATAGAAGTACCGTAAGAGTATAATTATTTCCTAATATTACGCAAAAGATATTTATAATAACCTCGACTTATTCCAAAGGAATGGCAATGCCAAAACTCAGGGTTATTTAATGAAATTTTAATAACTGCGTAACATGAGTTAATAATTTACAAGCGAAAACTTTCTAAACAATCTTATAAAAAACGAATTAATATTAATGTTAACTAAAGAGATTTTAAAACAAGTTAGACAAATTGAGATAAAAACCAAAGGTTTGGTTAACCAGGTCTTTTCCGGTGAATACCATTCCGTCTTTAAGGGAAGAGGAATGGAATTTTCCGAAGTAAGGGAGTACCAATTCGGCGATGATATAAGAAGTATAGATTGGAATGTTACCGCACGCTTAGGGCATCCTTTTATAAAAATATTTGAAGAAGAACGGGAACTTACTGTAATTCTGATAGTTGACCTTAGCGGCTCACTTATTTTTGGTTCAATTGACAAAACCAAACAACAGATTGCTGCAGAATTAAGCGCAATACTGGCGTTTTCTGCCTTAAAAAACAGTGATAAAGTCGGGCTTATCCTTTTTACGGATAAAATTGAAAAATTCGTTCCGCCCCGCAAAGGACGGAAGCATGTTCTCAGAATCATCCGGGAAGTTCTTTCTTTTGCGCCGGAAGGAAAGTCAACTAATATAAAAGTTGCTCTTGAATATATGAACAATGCCATCAAAAAGAAAAGCATTGCATTTCTTATCTCTGATTTTATGGATTCCGGCTATGAAAAGATATTAAGAATTGTCAGTAGAAAACATGATTTGGTGGGAATAGTTTTAAATGACACAAGAGAAAATAAAATACCGAAAATGGGACTGGTAAAATTTACAGATGCTGAAACCGGCAGTGAAAGATGGATTGATACTGATAATAAGCAGATGCAGCTTTTATTCAGGCAAATGCGTGAAAGGAATATTGCGAAGAGGAAAACTCTATTTATCTCCAGTCGTCTGGATAGTATAGAAGTTGATACAGGGCAGAATTACATCAAACCGCTGGTTCAATTTTTTAGAATGCGTGAAAGAAGATGGTAAAAAATCTCCGCTTTATAGTTGGTTTAATCTTTTTATTCTCTCTTAATGCTTTTGCGCAAAATATTTCTGTAAAAGCATCAACTGATAAGACCGATTATCTTGTCGGTGATTATATATATTATTCTATTCAAGTCGATTATGATAAAGGACTGAAGGTTTATCCGCCGGATATCAAGGATAGTTTAAGCAGTATAGCGGTAATTAAAAAAGAAAACCCGGTTGATCAAGTGAAGTATGGTAAGGTTACAACTACCTATAAATATATACTTTCGGGTTATGACTCTACACAGGTAACTCTTCCGCCTGTTCCCGTTTTATATAGCGCTCCCGGAGATACTGCTATGCGGTATGCAGCCGCAAATACCCTTACTATTATGATTAAGACTTTGAAGGTTGATCGGCAGGCGGAAATAAAGGATGTAAAAGCGCCTCTTAAAATTCCTCTTGACTGGCGGTGGATTGCTTTGTGGGTGTTGATTGCATTGATTATCCTTGGTCTTATTTATTATCTATATAGACGGTATCAAAAGAAAAAACTTGAAGCCCAGCCTGTAAAGAAGGTAATTATTCTTCCTTTATATACAATAGCTCTTAATGCCCTGCATGATCTGGAAGAGCAAAAGCTCTGGCAGAAAGGACAGATAAAAGAATATCACTCAATCATAACGGAAATTATACGTAAATATTTTGAAGAAAGATTCAGCATGCCTGCCCTTGAGCTTCCCACATCGGAAGCGGTTGAATTGCTTAAACAAAGAGAAGGGACGGAACAAATATTAGATACTACATATTACTTTCTCTCTAATGCGGATCTTGTAAAATTTGCAAAGTTTGTTCCACTCAGGTCGGTAAATGAAGAAATGATGAAGCAAGCTTATGAAATAGTGAATAAAACCATCAACGGTTCTGCTGGAGTTAAAAAAGAAGAGGCAGGCAATGTTCAGTGATGTTACATTTGCTTATCCCTGGATGTTTTATTTCCTGGCGGTAATTCCTCTAATGATTTTCTGGTATTGGAAAACGGGAATGAGGAAGGAAACCTCAATAATATATTCTTCATTGAAGATTTTTGAAGGAATGCCGGTAAGCTGGAAAGAAAGGCTAAGGCATGTTCCAATTGTGCTAAGGTGTTTAGCCATTGTCTTTTTAATAATCGCTCTTGCCAGGCCTCAGAGTTTTTCTTCCGGACAAAATGTTACTACCGAAGGAATTGATGTAGTTATGGCGCTTGATATTTCCGGCAGTATGGTCTCTGAAGATTTAAAGCCTAACCGTGTGGAAGCCGTTAAAAATGTCGTTGAAAAATTTATAGAGAACAGGCCAAACGACAGGATTGGTTTGGTGGTCTTTTCCCGCGAGGCATTCACACAATGTCCTATTACAATTGATCATAGTGTGTTGATAAACTTATTAAAGAAAATAGGCCCGGGAATGGTACCTGATGGTACTGCTATAGGAAATGGAATTGCCGATGCCGTGGGCAGATTAAAGGATAGTAAAGCTAAGAGTAAAGTAATTATACTTTTAACAGACGGCGAAAATAATGCAGGCGAAATTGATCCTCTTACTGCAGCGGATATTGCTAAAGCATACGGTATTAGAGTTTATACAATAGGAGCTGGAACCGAAGGGGAGGCGCCTTATCCTGTCCAAACTCCGTTCGGTGTAAGATACCAGATGATGCCGTCGGAAGTTGATGAACCTCTGCTTAAAAATATTGCCGAAATTACGGGGGGAATGTTTTTCAGGGCTACCGACAATACGGCGCTGAATAATATTTATTATAAGATTGACAAACTTGAAAAAACTAAAATTGAAGTTACTTCTTACCGTAATGCGGCAGAACTTTTCTCAGATTGGCTTAATGTGGGATTTATTTTGATTTTGCTTGAACTAATATTGTCTAAAACTGTTTTTAAGAAAATTCCTTAACATGAATTTTTAATTAAATAGATAAAATTTTAATTAAGATTAGAAACTATGTTTCGATTTGAACATACTGAATATTTATTCGGGTTGTATTTTATACCGGCGCTTATAATAACGTTCTGGTATTTGCTGAGAATTAAAAGCAGGCTTTTGGATAGGTTTGCAGTTAAGAAACTGCATTCAATACTTCTGCCTGCATACAGTAAAAGCAAAAGTATTATCCGTTTCGGTATTATTATATTAGCTATTATGCTTTTAATAATTGCAGCAGCAGATCCGCAGGTGGGAACAAAAGTTGAAAATGTTAAACAGACCGGAATTGATATATATATTATCCTGGATGTTTCTTTAAGTATGCAGGCACAGGATATAAAACCAAGCCGTCTTGAAAAAGCAAAGCTTGAAATCTCCAATCTTATTGCCAAGTTAGGAGGCGACAGGATTGGTTTAATAGTCTTTGCGGGCGAACCATTTGTGCAATTCCCTTTAACTACGGATTATTCCGCCGCAAATTTATTCCTTTCCGCCGCCGATGTAAATAGTATTCCGGATCAGGGTACTGCGATTGCTGCGGCAATAAACCTGGCAACTAAATCTTTCAACTATTCGTCTAAAACCGAGAAAGTAATCGTTATAT
The DNA here is from genome assembly GCA_003142915.1 of Ignavibacteriales bacterium. Lineage (GTDB taxonomy): Bacteria > Bacteroidota > Ignavibacteria > Ignavibacteriales > Ignavibacteriaceae > FEN-1297. The sequence continues at coordinate 3,771 of PLNZ01000111.1, forward strand.
TCACTGATGGCGAAGATCATGAAGGTAATTTGCCTGATGCGATTGA
>PLNZ01000393.1 GCA_003142915.1 Ignavibacteriales bacterium
ACGGCTGTGGAAACCATGCAGCTTGGAAGTATGGCTGGTTTAACAGCATTAACTATGGGAATCGGCCAGGAAAAAGTGAACAAAGAGATTAAAGACAAGGAAAACAAGGATAAAAAAGAAGGATCATATTAATGAATGATTGATTTGCGGAATCTCAATTTCGATTGACTGAGTCAGGCAGTTTATAAAGAAAACACTCCTATGTTCGTCCAAATTGCTGAAGGCTTGGGGATTCGGAGCATTCTTCACACGGATTACAAGTCCACATGTGCGAAACTATCTGCACTTGGACTAAAGAGTTTTTAATGAATGAGAACTTAATTTCAACAATGGGTAGCAGGACTGCAGTCCGCGTCATTCACACAGACGAAGAGCTCGTGATTGCCGAAACAGTTTGCAATGTTCTGGGATTTGATTTATCCGGCGGAGATCATAGTCAATCTGATTTTACAAACAATTTGTCAGTCGGGAAACAACAGAGAAATAAACAATACTAAAAAAACTAAAGGAGTACTATTATGTTGGATAAAGCTAAAACACTAGAAGGTTATAAATTGCAAAGCCTTGATGGGGAAATAGGGAATGTGAAAGAATTTTACTTTGATGATCAATATTGGGTGATTCGTTACCTGGTTGCAGACACAGGAAACTGGCTTACCGGCAAGCAGGTGTTGATCTCCCCNNTACAATGTGCATTATGGATGGCCCCAGTATTGGGGTGACTCAGCCATTTGGGGTTATTATCCCTACCTTAAACGTGATCAGAAAAAACTGAAAGAATCAACCCAACGTAAGAATGCATGGAATCCTCATTTGCGCAGCACTCGCGAAGTGACTAACTATAATATTCATGCAACGGACGGAGAGATTGGCCATGTTGAAGATTTTATTATCGATACGGAAACATGGACAATTCGTTATTTAATAATCGATACTCACAACTTGTGGCCGGGGGAAAAAGTTCTGATTTCAACGCAATGGATAGAAAATGTTAATTGGAGCGAGTCAAAAGTCTTCGTCAATCTATCCCGTGCAGCCATAAAGCTGTCTCCAGAATATTCGGAAGAGTTTCTAACCCGGGAATATGAAACGGCGCTGCATCAACATTATAAACGTGCGGGATACTGGCTAAATGAACATACTACAAAGGATGATTCACATTAAAGAAAATATGAGAAATGGTTTACTAAAATGTACGATTTGCTCAAATATGAAACGCGGGCCGCTCTCCGCGTCATTTACACAGACGAAAAGTTCATGATTACTAGAACAGTTTGCAATGTTCAAGGATTTAATGTATCCGGGGAAAAAAGAAAATTAAGGCTTCTGAAAGAATACCATTGTCTACCGGATCTTTTTTCCCTAAGAGGTGTACCCCCATAGTGAAGAAGAGTGCACAAAATAAGTGTTGAACTCCAGGCAGATTGTAATGAAACAGGTTTTTCAAACATTCTGCCGAAGTTGAAATTCGAGAACAAAAATTAAACTAAAGAACGAAAGGACTACTATTATGCTCTACACAACCAAAACGCTAAAAGGCTACAAATTGGACAGCCTCGATGGGGAAATTGGAAATGTTAATGAATTCTATTTCGATGACGATTATTGGGTGATTCGCTATCTGGTTGCAGATACAGGCAACTGGCTTACAGGTAGGCAAGTATTGATCTCTCCGTATGCCTTAATAGGTGTAATTAAGGACGGACAATGTATCACCGTCAAGTTAACTAAAAAGCAGATTGAGAATAGCCCATCCCTTGAAAGTGACAAACCAGTCTCGCTACAATATGAGCAGACCTACTATATGTATTATGGTTGGCCGCTGTATTGGGAAGGACCAAATATGTTGGGAACTTACCCCAATATTGTGCGCGACGGTAAAAAATTGAATAAATCCGCCAAAGGTGAGAAAGCATGGAATCCGCATTTGCGCAGCACGCACAAAGTGAGCGGTTATAATATACAAGCAGTAGACGGCGAGATTGGTCATATAGAGGATTTTATCATAGACGATGAGACATGGGCGATTCGTTATTTAATTATTGATACAAAAAATTGGTGGCCTGGTAACAAAGTTTTGATTTCATCCAAATGGATAGAGCGTGTTAGTTGGGACGAGAACAGAGTTTATGTCAATCTTACCTGTGAAAAAATTAAACAGTCCCCCGGATTTATTGAGGATTCTCTGTTATCACGGAATTATGAAAGCGCTCTGCATAAGCATTATAATCGTCCGGGATACTGGGCCGATGAGCCTGTCATCAAAAAACATTCTATTTGAAAGTAACATGAAGATGAAAACAAAAAAAGTGTCTGAAAAGGAAATAGTGAAGGAAGTAAGAGAAGGTTTTGAAGAAAATATTGTCACTAAAACTAAAAGCATAGATGAAAAGGATCAACCATTATCGCATGAACTTCTGAGAAAGATTAACGCCTACTGGCGCGCTGCCAACTACCTTTCAGTCGGTCAGATTTATCTCTATGATAACCCGCTTTTGAAAGAGCCGCTGAAACTATCGCACATAAAGCCGCTGGTGGTGGGACATTGGGGTACAACACCCGGCCAAAACTTCATTTATGTGCATTTGAACCGGGTCATCAAAAAGTATGATCTGGATATGTTTTACATCGCTGGTCCCGGTCACGGCGGCCCTGCGATTGTGGGTAACGTTTACCTCGAAGGAACCTGGAGTGAAGTTTACCCGAACGTAACACAAGATGAAGCAGGGTTAAAAAAATTGTTCAAACAATTCTCGTTTCCCGGCGGGATTTCAAGCCATGTTGCACCGACAACGCCCGGGTCTATTCACGAGGGTGGTGAACTGGGGTACTCGCTCAGTCATGCTTTCGGAGCAGCGTTCGACAACCCCGGTCTGATTGTCTCATGTGTCATTGGCGACGGTGAGGCAGAAACGGGTTCTTTAGCAACCGCCTGGCAGTCAAACAAGTTTCTCAACCCAATTACTGATGGAGCCGTGCTGCCAATCTTACACCTCAATGGATACAAGATAAGCAACCCGACCGTCCTGGCTCGGATTGAACATGAGGAATTGGAGCAATTTTTTAAAGGCTGCGGTTGGATACCTTACTTTGTGGAAGGTGATGAACCGGAAGCAATGCATCAGCTTATGGCAGGTACTTTGGAAAAAGTAATCGAGGAAATCCGGCAAATCCAAAGCAATGCACGGAAAAAGAACGACACCACCCGGCCGCGCTGGCCAATGATCGTCCTGAGATCGCCCAAGGGCTGGACGGGACCGAAAGTAGTCGACGGCCT
>PLNZ01000288.1 GCA_003142915.1 Ignavibacteriales bacterium
TGTGGGGCGCTTTCCTCGGTGAAAAATTAATTGCGGGTGTTTGTAACTTTAGTGCAAACAAGGGTGTGGTTCTTGCATTTTATATTAGTCACGATGAAGATTACCAGGAATACAGAGCTGTGAATTTACTTTTCTATGAAATTATGAAGAGATATAAAGATGAGGGGTTTAAATTCCTGGATTTCGGAATCTTTACGGTTAATATGGACCCGAATTGGGGACTCGGCAGATTCAAAGAAAACTTTGGCGCAAGAGGAATTTTTAGGGATACATTTTATAAAGATATTTAACTTAGAGTATCTATTTTGCTATCGATAAGGCATATAAGCTTAAATAAACGGTTTAAATTTTTAATCATTTGAAAACAATATCAATTTGTTAATATAAATATTATGAACAGTAAATCTGTCTTAATTATTTTTCTTGGTAATATCCACTATGATTCCAGGGCTACAAATTTATTCAATTCTTTTTGTGAAAGGGGATATAATGTCAAAGCCATATCATTTGACTGGATGACAAAAGATTTTAAAACTGAAAAAGGTGATATTTCGGTTTATAAGTTGAAGAAAGGTTCTTTTCGTATTAGTTTCTATTTAAAATTCTCATTGCTTTTGTCTTTCCGGTTATTATTTACAAAGGCTGATTTCATTTTTGCCGAGGATGTTTATACTCTTCCTTTTATCGTGTTATTTTCAAAATTTAAAAATTCTAAGATTTTTTATGATTCAAGAGAAATATTCGGTCATCTTGCCGGGTTAAACGAAAGGAAAAATGTGCAGGCGCTTTGGGCATGGATCGAAAAAAAATGTATTAAAAGCGTTAATTTAATCATGACGTCCGGCGAGATGGATTCTGAATTTATTGAAAAGGAATATGATTTAAAAGGTACTGTTGTTATACGTAACCTGCCGTTTCCGGCTGAAATCAAAGAATCGTTTAATTTCAGGAAACACTTTAATTTAAATGTAGACAAAAAGATACTTCTGTACCAGGGAGTCATTTTACACGGTAGGGGATTAAGAATTATCTTTGATGTGATTAGCGGGTTGAATAATTGTGTTTTGATAATTTTGGGTGACGGTGAATATAAAGAATATTATCAAACTCTGGCACACAACAATAATATCGACAAGAAAGTGTTTTTCTTCGGGAAGATTGAACAAAATGAACTTCTAAAATATACTTCCGGGGCAGATATTGGCTTGGCAATTATTGAAAACCTCAGCCTTAGTTATTATTTTGCTTTGCCTAATAAAATGTTTGAATATATATATTGCGGGGTACCTGTCTTAGTAAGCAACTTTCCGCAAATGAAATCGATTGTTGATCGTTATAAAGTCGGAATCTATGTCGACCCGGATGATAAAGATGAGATTATTAAACAGCTTAATAATTTGCTTAATAATAATGAATTAAGAAATAAATTGAAACAGAATTGCAAAATAGCAGCAGGGGAATTAAACTGGAAAAGGGAAATCAATAAATTATTTGATTTGATCGAATACAAGAAATAAAATATTTTCTTTTTGTACACAACTATAATATGCAATGAAATATTATGAAAAAATATTCATCTTCAAACAATTTATTCTATATTAATTATTTTGATGTCGCTTTTAAATATTATTAATATGTAAGTAAAGATGATAAAATTTAAAATCCCAATCTCAAATAATTTAATAAAAAATGCCGGGCTATCAAGATCTGTTGCATGGTATGGAATAGGCAATATATTTATTCGTTTTCTCAGTTTTGCTGTCCTCCCGATTTATTCTCATCTTATCACGACAACTGAATTTGGTAATTATGCACTGTTAATGTCTATTTATTCAATCGTTGCTGTAATTTATCAATTTGGGACTCAGGGAGTACTTAACAAATTTTATATTGAAGAATCTGATGAAGAAAAGCGGAAAATAATATTTTCTTCAATTTTAAATTCGCTTATAATATTAGGGCTGGCGCTTACACTGATACTATCATTTACGTCAATCCGGGTATCATTTCTGATTTTCGGTAATGCAGATTTTTCGCCGTTATTACTTTTAGTCTATTCTTCTATTTTCTTTGATTCCTTAAGTGTTTATGTAATCTCTCTTTTAAAGACTAAAGAATTGGCAAAGAAATCTGTTTATTATTCTTTAATTGGAGCAATCAGCAATTTTATATTCAATATAATATTTGTTTATATATTAAGACTGTCTGTCGCCGGTATTCTTTTAGCTCAGTTAGCTTCGGGTGTTTTATTGTTAGCTGTTTTAATCGGAACTATTAAAAAGGAATATGTATTAAAGATTGAATCTAAAGTTTTTAAAACCATACTTTTCTTTTCTCTTCCTCTTTTAGCAGCCAATTTATTTACGACAGGGGTAAATTTTGGAGACAGGTTCATCTTAAATTATTTTGTAGGCATAGAAGAAGTAGGGCTGTATAGTTTTGCTTACAGAATTGCCATGATAATGAATGTTTTAGTAATTTCGTTTGGTACTGCCTGGAGTCCACGCTCTATAAATATGTACTATAATAATGATTATAAAAATTATTATGGTAAAATACTTACTAAGTTAGTGGCAATTAGCTGTATCCTTCTTCTCAGCGTGTCCCTGTTAGCGCAGTATCTTTTTAAGATTCATATATCAAATATTTCATTATTTAATCCGGTATATAGCCCCGGGATGATAATACTCCCATTCGTAATGATAGGATATATTTTTAGCGCTATTTCCGCTTTTTATTCTGTTTACCCTTTTATATCAAATAAAAGTTTTCATTTCCTGATAGCCGATTTTATTGCGTTCTTAAGCAATATCGTAATTAATTTTATCCTTATTCCAAGGTTTGGTATACTCGGTGCGGCATTTGCAACTATGATCGCATTTTTATTTAGCGCTGCTTATATGTTCCTTATATCAAAGCGTAAGATTCAAATAAATTATCAGGTAAAAGAGCTCTTTATTATCATATTTATAGCTATTATTTTCTTATTATTAGGTCTGAATATTCAAAATATATTAGTCCATTTAACGTTAATAGTTGTATATATTTTAATTCTATATTTTGTGGCAAAGATAAAATTTACGTAAATAGTATAGTTTAACATGGTAGGTTTAAAAAATGATTATGCAGATTTGTGGCTTTATTAAAAAAATAAATAGGTAATCTTCTTTTTACTAGACAGTTTAACGGAATAATTCTTACAAAATGAAAAAAATTTTAATTGCTGCGAACAGTTTTAAAGAATGCGCCGATTCGGTAACTGTAATAAAGTATTTTGCCGGAGAACTAGGCAGCAGTCCGGAATTAAAGCTTATTTTCAAACCAATATCAGATGGAGGAGATGGGTTTTTAAATGTCTGCCGGGAATATCATAAACTTGAAATATTAAAGTATAGGGTAAGTACTCCATATAATGATTCAAAATTTATATGTAAAGCTGGGTATGACGGACAAAATAAAGTTATTTATATTGAATCGGCAGATATATTAGGGTTAAAAGTTATCCCTAAAGCTAATAGACATCCGGTCTTGCTTAGTTCTAAAGGAATGGGGGACTTATTGATAGCCATCTTAAATGATGTCAATTCAAAAAAGATTAATGTTAAGAAAATGATAGTCGGTATAGGCGGAACCGGGATAAATGATTTGGGCTTAGGAATGTGTTCAAAATTAGGCTTAAAATTATTTGACTCAAATGGCAAAGAAATGGAAATTATACCGGAGAATTTTCAGTATGCTTCAAGTTTTCTATGGGGTAGGATTAATATTCCATTTGAGATAGAAGTAATAATTGATGTAAAAAATCCACTGTTAGGCAAAGACGGAGCCACTTTTACTTATGGCAAACAAAAAGGTTTGACACGAAAAGAGATGTTTAATGTAGAAAAAGGGTTCGAAAAAATCATTAATATATTGAAATATAATGAGTTAAAGAAATTACCTAAACAAATATCGGGGGCAGGTGGCGGACTTGCAGCAGGATTTGTTCTTTTCCTAAATGCAAATGTAAAATCATCCGAACAATTCCTATTGAAGGATCTGGGACTTGGAAAGATTAAAAAGACTGCTTTTGTTCTACTCACGGAAGGAGCATTTGACGGACAGAGTATTATGGGTAAAGCTGCCGGCTGCTTAATGGAGCATTTTAGCAAAAAAGGCTCCCAAATTATTTTGTGCTGTGGTAAATTTGATAAATCTGTAAAAAAACTACTTCCTAAGAATATAGCAGTAGTTGAATTAAAGAAATATTTTAAATCTGAAAAAGAATCAATAAAAAACTTTCGTAAAGGGATAAAATTAGCGTCTATTGAAATTCTTCAAATCATAAATAATTAACAAAAAAGTTTAAAAACAAGCAAAAGATTGGTAGGCAATAGTTTCCTTTTGGTGGTTTGATAATTTATTCCGGAACTAAATAACCTTGTGATATAAATATAGATACAATTTTATCATCTCGGTTTTTTTATTAAGTTTAAATAATATATAGTCATAATTTAATCGGGAAATTTCGGGAAGAATAATGAAGCAATATTTAGATCTGGTTAAACTGGTATTAGATGAAGGCATTAGAAAGCCTTCAAGAACCGGTGTTGATACAATGTCATACTTTGCAGCATTCTACAAAGTAGATCTTTCAAAAGGATTCCCTTTGCTGACAACAAAAAGGATGGAGTGGAAATCCCTTTTATATGAAGTTTTGTGGTATTTATCCGGTGAAAATCATATCCGTAATTTGCAAAAACATACAAAAATTTGGGATGCATGGGCTGATGAGAAAGGTAACCTGGAAACAGCTTACGGTTATTACTGGAGACACTTTCCAAGTGCGGAAAAAGATGAATCCGGAAACTGGCAGGTTAGAGAAGTGGATCAAATTAAATATGTAATTGAAGAGCTTAAACGTAAACCATACAGCCGCAGATTGGTCGTATCTGCCTGGGAACCGGGAAATGCATCTAAGAGCAAGCTGCCTCCTTGCCATTACAGTTTTGCTTTTAATGTAAACAATGATAAATTAAATTGTCATTTAACTCAGAGATCAGGCGATATCGCGCTTGGAATTCCTTTTAATCTTGCAGCTTATTCTTTGCTTACACAGATAATAGCTCAGGAGGTAGGGCTTGAACTCGGCTTTTTTGCTCATACCATAATTGATGCACATATTTATGTTGCCGATAAAGGTACGCCAATGGAAAAGTATGATCATAGAGAGGGACTTATAGAACAATTAAAAAGAGAACCTCTACCGCTTCCTAAATTGAGAATAGCGAGGAAACCTATTGATGAATTGACATTTGATGATTTTGAGCTAATTGATTACAAATATCAGGAAAAAATACGTTTTGAAGTTGCAGTGTAGTTAAATTATGAACGTGAAACGTCAAATCAGGATAACTATTTGAAAAAAATAATAATTTCCGCCGTTGCAAAAAATGGTGTTATTGGAAGGTCAAACGGGAAAATACCCTGGCATTCAAAGGAAGAGTTTCAGCATTTTAAAAACACAACTTTGGGATTTCCTGCTCTGATGGGGCGGCTTACATTCGGTACTCTCGGCAAGCCGCTTAAAGGGAGATTGAATATAGTTATTACAAGAAACAATAAATTGAGTTACGACTTTACGGATTTAAAAATTTTTAACAGCCTGCATTCAGCCTGTTCCTTTTGTGAAAAGCAAAATTATGATAAAATTTTTATTATTGGCGGGGCTAAAATTTACGGGCAGGCTATTAAAATAGCAGATGAAATGATAATTTCTGAAATGGATTTTGAAACTGATGGAGATGTATTCTTTCCTGAGATAGATGAAAATGTTTGGAAAATAAAAACCCGTGAAAAAAAGGACGGTTTTGAAGTGTTATTTTATGTGAGAGAAAATATTGAAAATTAAAATACTTCCTGAAAATATTGCAAATAAAATTGCTGCCGGCGAGGTTGTACAGAGACCTGAATCGGTTGTTAAGGAATTAATTGAAAATTCAATTGACGCCGGCGCAGGTACAATTGAGCTTCTAATTAAGCGTGCAGGCAAAATATTAATCCAGGTTATTGACGATGGTATGGGCATGATCGAAGAAGATGCCATATTATGCGTTCAGAAACACGCAACCAGTAAAATAAGCCGGATGGAAGACCTGGATTCTATTTCAACGCTTGGATTTAGAGGCGAAGCTCTTAGTTCAATAGCATCTGTAAGCCAGCTTGAAATAAGAACCGAAACTAAAGAAGAAGAACTTGGAACATTAATCAGGATTGATGACGGAACGACAATAAATAAAGAGAAGGGCTCGTTTCCAAAAGGCACTTCCGTTTCAGTTAAAAATTTATTTTTTAACACACCTGCAAGAAGAAATTTCTTAAAAACAGATTCCACGGAACTTAAACATATAATTGATATATTTAATAAGATTGCACTTAGCCATCACAAAATAAATTTTAAGTTGTACAATGATGATGATGTGATTTGTGATTATCCTTCAGGTTCTCTTGATGACAGAATGCGTCATGTTTTTGCGGATAATATGCTTGACGCTCTCATCCCGGTTGATGAGCGGACCGATTATCTTAA
>PLNZ01000032.1 GCA_003142915.1 Ignavibacteriales bacterium
GTATCTCCATATGATCTTGTTCAAAGCGGGTCAAATCTTGTTGTTTCTACACAGAGTAAAGGCATCTATTATTCTTCAAATAATGGGGTGAGTTGGGAAAAAGCAAATAATTCTAACTTACAATATGATCCGGTTCTTTCAGCAATCGGTTCGAATCTCTTTTCTGAAACTATTTATGGTCTATATCTTTCCACCGACAATGGAGAAAACTGGACAGAATTAGATGGCAGCCTGACTAATGAAGGACGATTTGAGGGAATTGTATCAATCGGCTCAACACTTTTTGCAACCAATGGTAGCGAATATATAGGAGGAGACTCATTGNNATACCGTTCCACAGATAATGGTAAAACGTGGATTCACATTAATACGTACGGCCTGCCTCGTATTGGGGCTGGTCCTTTATTTGTGCATGATTCTACTCTTTTCATGATTCTTGTAACCAAAGTGTTTTTCTCTACAAATCAAGGAATCAATTGGAATATTTTAGGTGAAGGCTTAAATTCGGAAATCACAGCGTTTTTCGTAAACGACTCGAGCGTTTTTGCAGGAACAGTGCTGAGTGGAATCTGGCGACTGCCGTTGTCGGATATCGTCACAACAGTTAAACAGCCGGTATTACCTTCTTTCCCAAAATCATTTATGCTTTGGCAAAACTATCCCAACCCATTTAATCCGGCAACCATAATCTCGTACGATATCCCAAAACTTTCGCACGTCACTATAAATATTTACGATATACTCGGCAGAAAGGTTGAAACACTTGTCGATACTGAAAGATTACCAGGACATTACCAGGTAACCTTTAATGCATCTAGATTAACGAGCGGAGTTTATTTCTACAGGCTTACGACAGGAAGCTTTGTCCAAACAAAAAAGTTGATTGTACTCAAATAGGGGATGAAATTTAATAAGAACGAAAGGAGGTAATTATATGTTAAAGCTTATATAGCATGGGCGGCGTTGGTGCGCCGCCCATAGCAGTTTTATGCGCTATATGCGCAAACAGTAAGTAAATCGGCTTCAACACGTCAATCCTTACAAGAGGATAGTTATGCCTTTTTATTTACCATAAGCAATTAAATAAATAAATAACAAAATTCAAAATTATGAAAGGTAAAAACATGAAAAAGGATACATCAAATTTTTGGATTTCAATTGCGATATTTCTATTCCTTCAATTCAGCATTTCTTTCACAGCAGAAGGACAGCAAATAATCCACGGTACTATACCTCCAGACATTGGAAAATTAGGCCTGCAGCCAATAGGAAGTTTAGATTCCACAGTTCAATTAAATTTTGCTATCAGCTTACCCTTGCGTAATCAGGATGCACTCAATAATTTATTGCAGCAATTATATGACCCGACAAGTTCTAATTATCATCAATACCTTACTCCGGGACAATTCACTGCCCAATTTGGGCCTGCTGCACAAGATTACCAGGCTCTTATAGATTTCGCAAACACAAATGGATTTAAAATAACAAGAACTTCTTCAAGTAACAGGCTCCTTGATATGAGGGGAACAGTAGCAAACATTGAAAAAGCATTGAATATTAAAATGTATAATTATCAGCTTCCTAATAAAGCTCGGACATTTTACGCACCGGATCGTGATCCTTCAATCAATTTGACAGTCCAAATCTTAGATATTATTGGATTAAACAATTATTCACTTCCCATAACATCTAGCAATAACTCCAAAACTGGCAATAAGAAAATTGCGAGTACAGGCACCGGTTCAGGTATGGGTGGGTCTTATTTGGGAAATGACTTTATGGCAGCTTATCTTCCAAAAGTATCATCATCACTAAATGGACAAGGTCAAAAGTTGGGAATAGTATCGTATAGTGATTATTTCAAAAGTGATATTTATCAATTTGAAAATATGATGAGGATGACGCCAATACCAAATGTACTTCTTGTGAATGAGTATGTTGAGGGTAGTGATCCAGGCACCAGTGATACGGGATATGTTGATGAGGCAGAAGCAGATATTGAAATGGCAATATCTATGGCTCCGGTATTATCCGAAATTAAAGTTTACATGGGATTTATTTATGCTAATATACTTGACTCAATGGCAGCCGAAGATAGTTGTTATTCATTAAGTACGTCATTTGCAACTGGAGGTGGTGATGACAATACAAGCGAAACTTATTTGCAACAAATGATAGCACAAGGCCAGTCATTTTTCAGTGCTTCCGGAGATTGGGATGCTTACACTTTTAATAGTGATACGGATGGTGTTACTGTGGGCGAGATGTTCCCATTTTGCAGTCCTAACGCCACAGTAGTAGGCGGTACAAATTTATTTACTTCTGGTCCGGGGGGTACATATGTTTCTGAAAATGTTTGGAATGACTACATCTTTAAATATTGGGGAAATGACCTATGGAGTGGGGAGGGCAGTAGTGGTGGATTTGACAGCAGTGAATATTTTTATTGTCCTATCCCAATCTGGCAGCAGGGCATGTCTACTCAATTAGTAGATATCGCAGGAGGATCAAACAATTACCGAAATATTCCTGACGTGGCAATCGTTGCGAACAATATAGAGACTTATGAAGAGGGTGTTACTGGCGTCCATAGTGGCACAAGTTTTGCTGCGCCGCTGTGGGCCGCATTTACTGCACTTGTTAACCAGCAGCTTGCTCAAAAAGGTGGGCCGCCTGTGGGTTTTCTCAACTGGGCCATTTATAGTATAGGCAAAGGCCCTTACTCCCAATATGACACATTATTTCATGACATCACAGTTGGAAATAATGCATTTCTGGGTACAGGAAGTAATTTTTCTGCCAAAACAGGTTATGATCTTTGCACCGGTTGGGGATCTCCTTCTACCGCACTGTTAAATTATTTGAGTACAAATTTATACTGGTCGCTGAATAAGACCATTAGTTCAAATTATACAATCCCGGCAGGCGTTACGCTCACGGTCCAGCCGGGTACAATCGTTACATTTTCAAACGGTGCTTCACTTACAATTAACGGCGTCTTAAGTGCTTTCGGTACTTCTTCAAATCCTATTACATTCAATTTTGGTTCACCAAACTCAACAAAACAAAACGGGATAATATTTAACAGCGGTTCAAGAGGAACTATTTCGTATTGTCGAATTCTTAACGCATACAGCGGAATTTATGAAAACAGCGCCAGCGTAAATGTATCAAATTCTGCAATAACTCAGTGTACATTCGGTCTTTACCTTTATAATTCAAGCCCAACCATTCAATCTTGTACTATCGATTCTAATTCTGAATATGGGA
>PLNZ01000220.1 GCA_003142915.1 Ignavibacteriales bacterium
CTGTAATTATAATTGCTTTTGCAAATTTGCAGGCACAAACTTCCATGGAAAAACCAATACGATTGGCCATAGCGGGAATGACACACTCGCATATTGCATTCTTCATGGGAAGAAAGAATAAATCGGATTTTGACCTGGTGGGAATTTATGAGCCAAATCGTGAAATGGCTTTACGGTACGCTAAAAAATATGATTTCGATCCAAAGCTGATTTATGATAATTTGGATAAGATGTTGGATGCAGTAAAACCTNNATTCTGGGACATACAGCTGTTGTGGAAGCTTGTGCGCCGCGAGGAATAGATGTAATGGTTGAAAAACCATTGGCAACTACGGTTGAACAGGCAGTAAGGATGGAGGGGCTTGCCAAAAAGTATCATATTCATTTGCTCACAGACTATGAAACTTCCTGGTATCCAAGCACCGCAAAATCATTCCAGTTAGTCAATGACAGTGATTTTGTCGGTAATGTGCGAAAAGTAATCATTCATGATGGACACCAGGGACCGAAAGNNGACTTTGGTTGTTATGGTGCAAATTTAATGACATGTCTGGAGAAGGGACAGGAGCCTCTTTCTGTAACCGCCGTTACCCGGCAGTTTAAGCCTGATGTTTATCCGAAAGTAGACGATGATGCAACTATTATTATTGATTACCCTGATGCACAATGCATATTAATGCCGTCATGGAACTGGCCTTTTAACAGGAAGGATATGGAAATATATGGTGTCTCCGGCTATATTATCAATGTAGATAATAGCACAATGCATTTGAGAAACAGAAGTATGGATGCGGAAAAAACAATAATGGTTACTTCAAAAGATGTCCCTGTCTATGAGGATCCCTTTGCATATTTTGCTGATGTTCTAAATGGGAAAATAAAAGTGCCCGAGTACGGTTTATATTCCCTTAAAAATAATGTTTTAGTAGTTAAGATTCTCGAAGCAGCTAAGAAATCAGCTAAAACAGGTAAAACAGTGAAGTTTGGTAAGTAACAGGTGAAAATAATTTTAAGTCTATCGGTTCCTGAAAAAGCCAGAATTCTTTTAAAATTTAAGCAATGGTAAAGTACAACATTTTTTTGTTGTTAATCTGTTTGGGATTCATCAATCCTGTTGCCGGTCAACATACCGTTTTTACACATGACTTCGCACCATCAGATGATTATGTGAAGCCTGTGGAAAAGCCATACAGAGACGGTGTTTGTTTAAACGGTTCGTGGAGTTTTTTCCCATTATATCAAGCCGGGAAATTGTCCAGGGAAGAACTTATGAATCCTGCAATTCCGGAAAATCCCGTATGGGAAAGCATTCCTTTAAAAGTGCCTTCTCCGTGGAATGTAAACAGTTTCGCAAAGGGTAATGGCGGGGATTTTATTACCTATCCAAGCTATCCTCAAAAGTGGGAATCGGTAAGGGCAGGTTGGTTAATGCGAAAGATCCCTTCGCCGATGTCTGCGTACGCCCGTACTTTACATGTCGCCCTGACTGGAAACGACTCGAATGAGGGGACACTGACCGCACCTCTTCGAACGATTCAACATGCAGCCGATCTGGCGCAACCCGGCGATACCGTCGAAGTGCACGAGGGGGTTTATCGGGAATATGTGAATCCGCCGCGCGGTGGAATTTCCGATTCAAAGCGGATTGTTTATGAGGCAGCACCAGGAGAAAAAGTGGTTATCAAAGGATCGGAGGTGATCAGGAACTGGACAAGAGTTCGCGGCAACATTTGGAAGACGGTCATTGCCAACGATTTTTTCCATGACTTCAATCCGTATAGCGATCTAATCCACGGTGATTGGTTCGACCCGGGACATCGCGTTTACCATACAGGTGCAGTGTATCTCAACGGGCGATGGTTGATGGAAGCCTCTTCGAAGAATGAGCTGATAGGTTCGAGCGGGATTGAACAACTCTGGTTCGGCAATGTGGACTGCGACAGCACAACTATATGGGCGAACTTCGGAGGAATGAATCCAAATGATAATGAGATCGAGATAAACGTGCGGAGATCGGTGTTCTATCCAGAACGAACAGGCGCTAACTTCATTACCGTCAACGGCTTCACGATGGAGGGTGCGGCTACACCATGGGCGCCGCCTACAGCGCAACAGATCGGTCTGATTGGAACTAACTGGAGCAAGGGATGGATAATTGAGAATTGTTTGATTCGTTATTCAATTTGCGCCGGCGTCACGCTTGGCAAATACGGCGATAAATGGGATAACACTTCCAGCAACACTGTCGGCGGGTATGTCAAAACGATCGATCGGGCTCTCAGGAACGGCTGGTCGAAGAAGAACATCGGCGGTCACATCGTCAGAAACAACGTTATTTCCGATTGCGGTCAGGCTGGAATTGTCGGAAGTATGGGTGGAGCTTTCAGCGTCATATGCAACAATATGATCCACGACGTGCATTTCATACAGACATTCGGTGGCGCCGAGATGGCTGGTATCAAGCTTCACGGCGCGGTCGACGTCCAAATAATCCATAACCAAATCTACAGAACTTGCATGGGCATCTGGCTTGACTGGATGGCTCAGGGGACTCAGGTGAGTCGCAACTTCTTGCACGACAATACTGGGCCCGATTTGTTCTTAGAGGTCGACCACGGACCATTTATTATTGACGACAACCTGTTTCTGTCTTCGCATTCGCTTCTTGACAGGTCGCAAGGCGGAGCATACGTTCACAATTTATTTGCTGGTGCGGTCGATATGCTTGGATACGACGACAGGCAGACGCCGTACCTGAAGGCGCACTCGACCGAGATAGCAGGATTCCACGACAATCCGATTGGAGATGACAGGATTGTAAACAATATCTTTGTGGGGCCATCAAACCTATCGATCTACGATCATGTCGGCCTTCCAGTTGAGTTTGACGGTAACGTTTATCTCGAAGGTGCAAAACTTTCCGGATCCGAAAAGAGTAATGCCATCGTTGAGGATTCCGATCGGACGTTGAATCTGGTTGTGACCGATACAGGTTCATTTTTGAAAATGAGTTTTGAGCGAAGATGGCTGGAGGAAAGAAAGCGTAAACTTATCACGACGGAGTATCTGGGCAAAACCTCGATATCCGACTTGCCTTTCGAGCAACCCGATGGGAAAGCGATTAGCATATCCAAAGATTATTTTGGAAAGAAAAGAGACGAATCGAATCCATCGCCGGGACCGTTCGAAGCCCGTGAGAGTGGACCTCTCACGCTTAGAGTATGGTGACCGGTGATTGCGAACTGGCTAGACGAGTCGAGTTATCCGAAACCGGGAAGGTTTGCATTGGTTACATCGTTGACATCACATTAGTTTGGATGGATATAGTCCATCTATCGGGCTCATTGCTAATTTAGTATCGAAATTGGCGGTTTGTATTCCCTTGAAAATAATGTTTTAGTAGTTAAGATTCTCGAAGCAGCTAAGAAATCAGCTGAAACAGGCAAAACAGTGAAGTTTGATAAGTAACAGTTGAAAATAATTTTGAGTATATCAATTCCTGAAAAAGCCGGAATTCTTTGCTATCAAAATTAAAAGTTTGGAAAAGCAATGGTAAAATATAAAATGTTTTTGTTGTTAATCTGTTTAGGATTCATCAATCCTGTTGCAGGTCAACATACCGTTTTTACACATGACTTCGCACCATCAGATGATTATGTGAAGCCTGTGGAAAAGCCATACAGAGTTGATGTTTGTTTAAACGGTTCGTGGAGTTTTTTTCCATTATATCAAGCCGGGAAATTGTCCGGGGAAGAAATTATGAATCCTGCAATTCCGGAAAATCCCGTATGGGAAAGCACTCCTTTAAAAGTGCCTTCTCCGTGGAATGTAAACAGTTTTGCAAAGGGTAATGGCGGGGATTTTATTACCTATCCAAGCTATCCTCAAAAGTGGGAATCGGTAAGAGCAGGTTGGTTAATGCGAAAGATCCCATATAATACCAAATGGAAAGATAAAAGAATTATTCTGCACTTTGATGCTGTTAATGGTTATACACAGGTATTTGTCAATAATCAGAAGGCAGGTGAGAATTTTGATCTTTTTCTTCCTTTCGATTTAGATATAACAAATCTGATTAAGGCTAATGGCGATAATGTACTTATGGTATGGGTTGCTGATGCAAAATTACTTGATCAGCCCGGGAGATATGGCAGAAGACCTTACGTAGGAGGATCTTTCTGGGGTAGTATGATTACAGGAATTTGGCAGGACGTCTATTTAGTTGTAAAACCGCAGATAAACATTGAAAGTACATTTGCTGAACCTTTTATCGATCGCGATGAATTGGATGTACAAGCAGTAGTATCCAACGAGTCATCAAAGGAACAAATGATTAATGTTTCCGGAAGTATCAAGCCATGGATTAATTTATCGGGAAAGGGTACTATGGAAGCGCCGGTTCCTACATGGAAACTCGGAGAAGAAGTACTCGAATTGCCTGAAAATAAGATAATGTTGGCGCCTAATACCACCAGGACAATCTATTTTAAAGTAAAAGTTTCCGGCAAACTAAAGGCATGGACACCCGAAACTCCCAATTTATATGGGATAGTTATGAAGATTGATTATCATGGAAAAACTATTGATCAATCTTATAGCCGGTTTGGTTGGCGGCAGGTAACCTTGCATGGTGACAAAGTTTATCTCAATGGGGAACAGATTCGATTTAAAGGAGATTCCTGGCATTTTATGGGAATACCCCAGATGACAAGAAGATATGCATGGGCATGGTTTACAATGTTAAAACAAGCTAATGCTAATGCCGTTAGGTTACATGCAGAACCGTATCCTTCATTTTATCTTGACATGGCAGACGAAATGGGTATGCTGATATTAGATGAAACAGGTATGTGGGCAAGCGATGGAGGACCAAAAATTGATTCCAAAGAATATTGGGAAAGATCAGAAGATCATTTGAAACGATTTATTAAAAGGGACCGTAATCATCCGTCTGTATTGGGATGGAGTGTTTGTAACGAAAACATTCCTGTAGCTGTAAATGTACTGCATGCACCCGATTCTTTGGTTAAGAAGCAGTTAAGCGAGATTAACAAATGGGTAAGCATTACTCAAAAGCTCGACTCTACAAGGATGTGGATATCAGGAGACGGCGAAACGGACCTTCCAACAAACCTGCCTACTATTATAGGACATTATGGCGACGAAAACTCATATAAAACATGGTCGTCCCAGGGTAAAGTTTGGGGTGTCGGCGAGTGCGGGATGGCTTATTACGGAACACCTCGTCAGACTTCAGTATATAATGGTGAAAGATCCTATGTCTCTCAAGAGGGCAGGATGGAGGCTTTAGGAATAGAAGCTAAGAAATTATTGAATCTGCAAAAAAAATATGGAGCTTCATATTTATCAGTATTCAATATAGTATGGTATGGTCTTAAACCTCTGGAACTGGGTTTAAAAGATACTACGAAGCCTCCTGGCGCCGATGACGGGATATTTTTTGGGCCATATAAGGAGGGGCAACCCGGAGTGCAGCCTGAAAGATTGGGACCTTATACTACAACGTTTAATCCGGGATATGACCCTTCATTACCGTTGTACAAACCATGGCCGCTATTTTATGCTGGANNATAAAATCAAAAAAAAGCAGGCTCCTATAACTGTGAAAAATACCGGCACACTATCCTTGATGCTTATATCCGGCGATAAAGATTCTTTGCTGTATAAGGCATTCCGGGACATGGGAATTGATATTATGACAGAGATGAAGACCGGTAAAGAAGTAAGTACCCTGATAATTATTGATGGTAAGCACCCTGAAGTTACCTCTCAAACGGTATCCATTGTAAAATCTGGTTTGGAAAAAGGAGGGAAAGTTTTTGTTTTAGGCGTTCAGCCGGAATCACTCAATAACCTGAATGAATACTTTCCGGAGCCCCTGGAACTGACGTCGAGGCCTGCATATTCATTTATAACAAATAATCAGGACGATGTTATTAATACTTTAGAGAATTCGGATTTTTATTTTGCGGAAATATCAAGACAACCGATGATGAATTATGGATTGTCCGGTCAATTTACCAATAACAGTATAATATTATTAAAAGCTTGTAATACAGATTGCAGACGATGGAATAATAGACCTGAATATATGAAAACCGGCTCTGTGATAAGAAGTGAACGTGAAAGTAAAGCTGCAGGTAATACGATGGTTGTTCAAAAATCCGGTAATGGAAAAATTTATGTTTTATCTTTGGACCCGGAAACGTTATTTAAAATTAATCCCCTTATAATTGGTAAGATGTTAATGAATCTTGGAGTCAAGATAAAAAATGTTGATCCGGGAAATATTAGCGCATTAAATGCAGATGGGGTCCTTGAAAATAGTGTAGTAATAGGATCATTTAATATAGAGGGCAAGGATTCTCTTCAGATAGCCGAGGCAGATTTTTTAAAGGGTGTGGAGGACGAAAAGTTAGCTGCCGGAAATGACATTCATAATCGTGCTGCAGTTATGGGAAGATCATTAGATGGAGTATTTGATTTTAAAGCTATGAACCTGAAGGGACCGGAAGAACATGCAGTGGCATACCTGAGTTTTTGGATCTATAGTCCCAGATCGCTTGTTAATCTTTTAGCTGAACCTGATATGCCGCGTCTTGATATGTTGATTGGCGCCGATGACGGATACCAGGTATCTCTAAATCAAAAACAGCTTGCATTATCGTTGAAACCCGGAGGCCTGGTAAAACGGGAACATACTATCAGCGCAATACCACTGGAAAAAGGATGGAACCATTTTATAATCAAATCCATTAAATATGGGGGAGATTGGAAAATGTCGGTTGAATTTACCAGCAACAATAAAGCATTTATGCATGAGATTAAGTCACAAGCAGCGCATTAGTTGTTGANNGGTTACAGTATTGCAAAAAGTTCAGGTCAATGATTATATTTTGAACGGAGGATGGGAATTGGCAGATGCTTCAAAACCATTAAATAAAATTGGAATGATTAATACAAAGAATAATGTATAATAATTTAACAGAGATA